>JBOHCP010000210.1:0-8293 GCA_050698875.1 Streptosporangiaceae bacterium
CCGCACCGACCCGCACCGGACTGCGGGCGGGTTCTGACCGCCGGGCACCGGCCCGGCGTAGCTGCGGAGGTTAGCCGGTGGGTTTCCTTGACACGCTGCTCGGCCGGACCAAGCCGGTCCCGCCGAACCTTGATGAGCTATTCGCGCTGCCTGGTGCGGCGCTGACGCTCGAGGCCGGGATGGACCTCAAGCCGACCGGCTCGGGCTCGGTCTGCTTCCGCGCCGCCGAGGGCAAGGCGTTCAGTGACATCGAGAAGGACGTCCGCGACCTGCTGAACATGGACGCGGGCAGCAAACCGGTCGAGGTGTCGACGGACGCCTACCGATTCACCTGGCTGGTCTGCCGGCACGCGCCGGACGATCCCGAGGGCCTTGTGACCGACCTGCACGCAGTGAATTCCTCACTGCAGCTCGGCGGCTTCGGACCGCAGCTGCTGTGCACGATCATGGCGTTCCGAAACTCGGGCGGGCGCTCGCTCGGGCTGGTCTACCTGTACAAGCGCGGCACGTTCTACCCGTTTGCCCCGCTGTCCGGGCAGCAGCGCGACAACGCGCTGGAGTTGCAGGTGCGCGGCGCACTCGGCGACGACCTGAAGATCGAGAACGATCTGGAGCGCTGGATGCCCATCTGGGGTGCGCCCGGCCTGTAATCCGCGGTCAGCCGGCCGCGGTCAGCCGGCCGCCGGCCGCCGGCAGACGGCAAATCCTGCTGCGGACGGCCACCAGTCACGGCAGCGCGAGCATCTGATCCAGCGCAGCCCTGGCCTGCTGGGCGGTGTCGTCGTCCACCGTGATCTGGTTGACCAGCCGCCCGCCGGCGAGCGACTCGAGGGCCCACACCAGATGCGGCAGGTCGATCCTGTTCATGGTCGAGCAGTAGCAGACCGTCTTGTCGAGGAAGACCACGGTCTTATCCGGGTTCCCGGTGGCCAGCCGCTGCACGAGGTTCAGCTCGGTGCCGACCGCCCACGCCGATCCGGACGGCGCCTGCTCGATCGTGGAGATGATCTTCTCTGTCGACCCGATGCAGTCCGCCGCGAGGACGACCTCGTGCTGGCACTCGGGGTGCACGATCACGCTGACGCCGGGGATCCGGGCTCGCACGTCGGTGACGCAGCCCGGCGAAAACCGGCCGTGCACCGAGCAGTGCCCGCGCCAGAGGATCATCGTGGCGTCGCGCAGTTGCTCGGCTGTCAGGCCGCCCGTGTCGCCCGGCGCGTGCGGGTCCCACACGACGCAGTCGTCCAGCCTCATCCCGAGCTCGAGGACGGCCGTGTTGCGGCCAAGGTGCTGATCGGGCAGGAACAGCACCTTGCTGCCCTGGCCGAGCGCCCAGCTCAGCGCCCGGCGTGCGTTGGACGACGTGCAGACGGTCCCGCCGTGCCGGCCCGTGAAGGCCTTGATGTCGGCCGAGGAGTTCATGTAGGTCACGGGGACTACCTCGTCGGCCAGGCCGAGGTCCTCAAGCGCCTCCCAGCACTGCTCGACCTGGTTGTAGGTGGCCATGTCCGCCATCGAGCAGCCGGCGGCCAGGTCAGGGAGCACGATGTGCTGCCCGGCGGAGGTGAGGATGTCTGCCGACTCGGCCATGAAGTAAACACCGCAGAACACGATGTACTCGGCACCCGGCCTGGCCGCCGCCTCCTTGGCCAGCTTGAACGAGTCGCCGGTGACGTCGGCGAACTGGATGACCTCGTCCCGCTGGTAGTGATGGCCGAGGATGAAGGCGCGGTCACCGAGCGCGGTCCGCGCGGTCCGCGCCCGCGCGACGAGTCCGGGGTCGCTGGCGGGCGGCAGGTCGCCGGGGCAGTCGACACCGCGCTCGGATGCCAGATCGGCTCCCGCGCCAAGGGCGAGCAGGGGCAGCGAGCGGCGTGTTGCGGCTCGCTCGGCGCGGGCCGTCGGCTCAGCCTGGATGGTCTGTCCTGGCATCGTCATGGGGTGCTCCGATCACCGCGACTTATCGTCCAAGTGACGATACTATCGTAGCCCCCGGCGAGGACCCGGGCGCCGGCCATACCGGGTGATGGCGCCCCGGCCTACCCGGTCGGCCCTGCCCGGCCCTGCCGGGCCGGGGCGTGCTGTCATGGAGATGCCGGATTGGTGGGGTAATGGGCAAGACACCACAGCCCGGCCGGCCAGGAATCAGCGGGCCCGCAGTATCGTTGTCAGTGCAGGAACGGGCCGTGCCGACCGGGCAGCGGCCGCCCGGCGGCAGCCGGGTCACCCGACGTGGGAGCGAATGCAGATGACACTTCAGGACGAGGCGATCACCCAGGGCGTCCTTCTCACCGACGCGGCGGCGACCAAGGTGAGCAGCCTCCTCCAGCAGGAGGGCCGCGACGACCTGCGGCTGCGCATCGCCGTTCAGCCTGGTGGCTGTTCAGGTCTGCGCTACCAGCTGTACTTCGATGAGCGGGAGATGGACGGCGACGTGGTCAGCCGGTTCGGCTCGGTGCAAGTCGTGACCGACCGGATGAGCTTCCCCTACCTGGGCGGGGCCACGGTCGATTTCGTCGACACGATCGAGAAGCAGGGGTTCACCATCGAAAACCCGAACGCCACGGGCTCGTGCGCCTGCGGCGACTCGTTCCACTGAGCAAGCACGGGTAAAGCCACCACGCGCGGTCACTGCCGCCGGGCGCGCCCGCGAGGCGCGGCCGGCGGTAGCTCTGCGTGTGCGGCCAGCATCAGCTGACACCGGGCGCCAGCGGATCCGGTGGCCGCCCTCAGTCGCCCGGCCGGGCGGGCCGGGTAGCATGTGGGCCGCGACCCTCGCGGACTAGACGGAGCCCCCACGATGCGCATTGCTGTCACCGGATCGATCGCCACCGACAACCTCATGACCTTCCCCGGCCGGTTCGCCGAGCAGTTCCTCGCCGACAAGCTGACGAAAATTTCGCTGTCGTTCCTGGTCAACGGCCTGGAGATCCGTCGCGGGGGAGTGGCAGCCAACATCGCGTTCGGCCTCGGCTGCCTGGGCCTGCGGCCGCTGCTTGTGGGTACGGTCGGCGACGATTTCGGCGACTACCGCCGGTGGCTCGACGAGCACGGCGTCGACACCAGCCTGGTGCGCACCTCGCAGCGCTTTCACACGGCGCGGTTCGTGTGCACGACCGACGCGGACCTCAACCAGATCGCGTCGTTCTACCCCGGTGCAATGAGCGAGGACGCGAGCCTTGACCTGAGCACCCTGTCCGGCCAGGCCGACCTGGTGCTGATCGGGGCGGGCGATCCCGCGGCCATGCTCAGCCTCACCCAGCAGTGCCGTGACCTGCGGATCCCGTTCGCCGCCGACACCTCGCAGCAGCTCGCCATCCTCGAAGGCGACCAGATCCGGCAGCTGATCGCCGGCGCCAGCTACCTGTTCAGCAATGAGTACGAGGCGTCGCTGACCGAGCACAAGACCGGCTGGACGGCCGGCGAGGTGATCGCGCAGGCCGGCACGCGGGTGACGACGCTCGGCGCCGAGGGCGTTCGAGTAGACCGGCAGGGCGAGCCGCCCATCGTTGTCGGCCCGGTCAAGGACGTGAACCCGGTGGACCCGACCGGCACCGGCGACGCCTTCCGGTCCGGGTTCCTGGCCGCCGTCGCCTGGGGCTTCGGCATCGAGCGGGCTGCCCAGCTCGGCAACCTGATGGCGGTCCGGGTGCTGGAGACCACCGGGCCGCAGGAGTACGCGCTCGATCCTGGCGACCTCGTGGCGCGGTGCACGACCTCGTACGGGGACGCCGCCGCCGATGAGCTGGCCGTGCATCTGACCTAGCTCTCCTGGCAGGGAACGGGCTAGCCGGGCGCCGGTCGCGCCGGTCCGGCCGCGGCCGCCGTCGGCTCGCGAGTACTACACGCGGTAGCGTGAGTGGCATGCAGGGTCTGGCGTCGGGCGCGACTGTGGCGGCACAGGCCGGTTACCACGGCCCGCCCGAGCTCACGTTCGCGCGCGCGGTCACGTCCTTCACGCTTGACCCGTGGTCGCTGGCCGCGATCGTGGTACTCGGCGGGCTGTACGCGGCGGGCGTCGTCGCGGTGCGGCGCCGTGGCGAGTCGTGGCCGGCCAGCCGGGTCGTGCTCTTCTGCGGCCTCGGACTCGGGTTCGGCGTCATCGCGACGATGTCGTTCGTCGGCGCGTACCAGCCCGTACTGTTCTACATCCGGTCGGTGCAGACTGTGCTGCTGCTGCTCGTCGTGCCGCTGTTCGCGGCCCTCGGCCGGCCGCTGTCGCTGTTCATCGCCGCGCTGCCGCGAGCCGGGCGGCGGCTGCAGGCGGGCATCGCCAGCCGGACCGCGCGGCTGCTCACCTTCCCGCCGATCACCACGTTCGTGCTCGTGCTGACGCCGTTCGTCATCTACTTCACGCCCTGGTACGCGGCCGGCTTCGCCTCGGGCGTCGTCGCCCAGCTCACCCACGTCGCGCTCCTGCTGCCGGGCTTCGTGTTCTTCTGGACGCTGCTGCAGATGGACCCGGTGCCGCGGGCCTACCCCTACATCGTCACGCTGTGGATCACCGCCGCCGAAGTGATCGGCGATGCCGTCCTCGGCATCGCGGTCATCGCCGACACGAGCCTGCTGGCAGGTCCGTACTACCACGCGCTGGCGCGGCCGTGGGGACCGAGCCTGGCGACGGCCCAGGTGCTGGGCGGCGGCGTGCTGTGGATCCTCGGCGACATCGTCGGCCTGCCGTTCCTGGCGGCCCAGCTCATCCAGATGATGCGCGAGGACGAGGTTGAGGCCAGGGTCATCGACGCCGAGCTCGACGCCAAGGAGGCCGCCTCGGTGTCGCCCGCCGGGGTCAGTGCCGCCGGCGGGGCCGGCGTGGCAGCTGAGCCGGGCCGGTCCGCCGGGCAGCGGCCGTGGTGGGAGTCTGATCGGCGCTTCTCCGACCGGTTCCGCGCCATCGACGACCCTGACTAGCGTCAGTAGCTGCGGCGGACCAGGAACGACCAGCCTGCTGCCCGGTCAGCGGCCCCGACGAACTCGTGTGACTTCAGCATGCACCAGGCGGGCACGTCAGTCTTCGCGGCCGGATCGTCAGCGAGCACCGCGATCGTCTCGCCGATGGGCACGTCCCTGATCCGGTCCGCCAGCATGATGATCGGGATCGGGCACTTCTTGCCCAGCGCATCCAGCGTCAGGGACGGCGGCTCGGCGGCTGTGGCCGCGGCACTCTGTGTCGGATCGGGTTGGCCGGGCGGCGGCCCGCCGGCGCCCGGGCGCCGCCGGGTCACGCCGATACCTCCGCGGTTGTCTCGCCCGTCGTGCCTGCCGCGACAGTCTGCCGTATCCGGGCGACGATCGGCGGCAGCGCGTCCAGGAACGCGGTGATCACGTCTTCGCTGGCGCCGCGGGGCAGCGACACCCGGACGTTGCCGTGGGTCAGCGCGCCCATGGCGGCCAGCACGTGGCTCGGCTGGCGGGTGTCGGCGACGCACGCGCTCCCTGACGACACCGAGAACCCGGCCCGGTCAAGCTCCGTGACCAGGGCCTCGCCGTCCACGTACAGGCACGAGAACGTCACGAGATGCGGCAGCCGCGCGTCCGGATCGCCGTGCACGACCGCGTCGGGCACCCGCTGCGGCACGGCCGCGCGGATGCGGGCCACGAGAGCGCGCAGCGCTCCGTCCAGCGCGGCCCGTTCCCCGCCCATCGCGGTCAGCGACGCGGCGGCAGCCAGGATCCCTGGCACGTTCGGGAACCCAGGGACACGCCGGCCCTCCCGGTCGTCAGCCGGGAATGGCTCCCGCCAGCGGGCTGTGCGGCGGGTCGCCAGCACACCGACTCCCGCCGGTCCGCCCCACTTGCGGGCGCTGGCCGTCAGCAGCGACCAGCCGGCCGGCACGGGCAGGCGGCCCGCCGACGCCCCCGCGTCGACCAGCAGGGGCACCCGGGCGCGCTCGCACTCCGCCGCGGCCTCCGCAACCGGCTGGATGGTGCCTACCTCGTGGTTCGCCGACTGCAGGCAGGCGAGCAGCGTGCGGTCACGCCGGGCGGCGGCCGCGAACTGCGCGACGTCGGCGCGTCCCAGCCGGTCCACGCCGGTGATGCTGACGGCCGTTCCGGTGACCCGGTGCAGCCAGTCGGCGGCGTTGAGGACGGCCGAGTGCTCGACCGCGCTGGCGACGAGGTGACCGGGGCCCCGGCTGGCGGACTGCCGGGCCTGGACCGCGCCCAGCACGGCCAGGTGCACGGCCTGCGTGCCGGAACTGGTGAACGACACCTCGTCCGGCCGGCAGCATAGCTCGGCCGCGACCGTCTCCCTGGCCTGGTGGAGCAGCAGCCCAGCCCGCCGGCCCTCCCGGTGCAGCCGGGCCGGATCGGCCCAGCCGTCGTCGAGAGCCGCGAGCAGCGCCTCGCGGGCGCTCGGATGCAGCGGCTCGGCCGAGGCTGCGTCGAGGTAGCCGCCGCCGCCCGCGGGCGCTGGTCCTCCTGCCACGCTCCCGACTCTAGCCAGGCCGCGCTTCGGCTGATGCAGACCGGGCTGCAGCACGCCGGGGGTACCGCCTACTGCGACTCGTCGGCGTTGTACTGTTTTCCACGACAGGCTGTAGGACGTCGAACCCATCCGGCCGCAGACGCCGGGACTTAGCTGCTGGAAGGCGATCTGTGAGTCCCATTCACCGGGCCGCCGGGGACGGCGCCCCGCCTCCCCGGCCGCGGGCGCGGCTGATCCGGCGCTGGCTGCCGCGCGCCGTCGTCATCGCCGGCCTGGTCACCGTGACGACTGGCTGCGACGCCACGACGGTCGAGAATCTCGGGCTGCGTAGCCCGCTGACCACTCAGGCCAAGCTGATCGTCACCCTGTGGCAGGGCTCCTGGATCGCGGCTCTGGGCGTCGGCGTCGTGGTGTGGGGCGGCATCGTGTGGGCGGTGATCTTCCACCGCAAGCGCGGCGACCACATCCCGCACCAGGTGCGGTACAACCTGCCGATCGAGATCCTCTACACCGTCGTCCCGTTCATCATGATCGGCGTGCTGTTCTACTTCACCGCCAGGGATGAGAACAGGATCGACTCGCTGTCAGCCAAGCCGAACGTGGTCGTGGACGTGACCGGCTTCCAGTGGAGCTGGGAGTTCCAGTACCCTGGGTACCCGGTGAAGAACTCGGCGCGCGGCGTGACCGAGGTCGGCACCATGTGGAACGGCAACCTCGGCGCGGCCAGCAACACGAGCCAGTTCCCGCTGCTGGAGATCCCGGAGCACGAGAGCGTCCGGTTCAACCTCACCTCGAACGACGTCGTGCACTCCTTCTGGGTGCTGCCGTTCGACTTCAAGCGTGACGTGCTGCCCGATCACCCGAACCACTTCCAGGTCTACCCGACAGCGACGCTGTACAGCGGGCCTGACACCATCGGCCGGTGCTCGGAGCTGTGCGGCCTGTATCACAGCCGGATGCTCTTCCGGATCAAGATCGTAACTCCTGCCCAGTTCACCGCGTGGATCACGGCGCAGCAGAAGCTGGAGAACGCATCAGGGGGTGCTCAGTGACCACGTATCAGCAGCCGGTCCGGCCGGTCCAGCAGGCCGGGGTGGCCCCTCAGCCGTACGGCAAGGGCTCGCTCCTCGCGGACTGGCTGTCCACGACCGACCACAAGATCATCGGTCACCTGTACCTGATCACGTCGTTCGTCTTCTTCATGTGCGGCGGCGCGATGGCGATGATCATGCGGGCGCAGCTGATGGGGCCGGACAACTCGATCGTGTCCGACCAGCAGTACAACGAGCTGTTCACCATGCACGGCACGATCATGCTGCTGCTGTTCGCCACGCCGCTGTTCATCGGGTTCGCCAACGAGATCATGCCGCTGCAGATCGGCGCGCCGGACGTGGCGTTCCCGCGGCTGAACCTGCTCAGCTACTACATGTTCACCTTCGGCGGCACCATCCTGCTGCTGAGCTTCCTCACGCCGGGCGGCGCGGCGGCGTTCGGCTGGTACGCCTACTCCCCGCTGACCAGCGCGCAGTACTCGCCGGGCATCGGCGGCGACATGTGGATCATGGGCCTGGTGCTGGCCGGCCTGGGCACGATCCTGAGCGGTGTCAACTTCGTGACCACGATCCTGTGCATGCGCGCGCCCGGCATGACCATGTTCCGGATGCCGATCTTTACCTGGAACATCCTGCTCACCTCGGTGCTCGTGCTGCTCGCGTTCCCGGTGCTCGCTGCCGCGCTGCTGGTGCTGGAGATCGACCGGAAGCTCGGCGCGCAGGTGTTCAGTGCCAACAGCGGCGGCGCGATCTTGTGGCAGCACCTGTTCTGGTTCTTCGGCCATCCCGAGGTCTATATCGTGGCGATCCC
>JBOHCP010000211.1:0-8212 GCA_050698875.1 Streptosporangiaceae bacterium
GACCACGATCTCGTCGCCAGCCTGCTGACCGGCCTGGACCCGGCCATCGAGGTGACAGACGCCGACCCGGGCTCGCGCCGGATGACCGTCGCCGGGCCCTCGGCAGTGCTAGCGGGCGCCTTCGGCACCGAGCTCAGCCAGGTCATGAGCACCGGCCCGGCCGGGGCTGCGGCGCAGGTAACGCACCGCTACCGCCGCGGCACACTGCAGCTTCCGGCCGTCCTGGACGGCGTGATCGTAGCGGTGCTCGGCCTCGATACCAGGCCGCAGGCAGCGTCGCAGATCCGGCAGGTCGACCCGGCGCTGGTCCAGGTCTCCTACACCCCGCCAGAGGTAGCCGGCATCTACCAGTACCCGGCGGGCACTGACGGAACCGGCCGGACAGTCGCGGTCATCGAGCTCGGCGGCGGCTTCGCCCAGTCCGATCTGACTGCGTACTTCTCGGGGCTTGGGCTGGCCACGCCGTCGGTGACCGCGGTCGGCGTTGATGGCGGCAGCAACGTCCCTGGCGAGGATCCGGCGGGCGCGGATGCGGAAGTCCTGCTCGACGTCGAGGTCCTCGGGTCGGTGGCATCGGGTGCGGCCCAGCTCGTCTACTTTGCCCCCAACACCGACCAGGGCTTCATAGACGCGGTGACGACCGCTGTCCATGCCGAGCCGGCACCCGCCGCCGTGAGCATCAGCTGGGGCGGCCCGGAGAGCTCGTGGACGTCGCAGGCCATGACGGCGCTGGACGCCGCGATCGCCGATGGCGTTGCGCTGGGTGTCACGGTCTGCATCGCCGCAGGCGACAACGGCAGCAGCGACGGAGTCAGCGGCGGCGAGCCGCACTGCGACTTTCCTGCCTCCAGTCCGCACGCGCTGGCGTGCGGCGGGACAACCCTGCACGCCGCCCCCGGCGCCGGCGTCATCAGCTCGGAGACCGTCTGGAATGACGGCTCGAGCGGCGGCGCTACCGGCGGCGGCGTCAGCGCCGTGTTCCCGCTGCCCGCCTGGCAGGCCACCGCTGGCGTGCCGATGGCCCCTGGCGGCGGGACCGGGCGAGGCGTTCCCGATGTCGCCGGCAATGCCGATCCGGCGACCGGCTACCAGGTACTGGTGGACGGACAGCAGACGGTCGTGGGCGGAACCAGCGCGGTTGCACCGCTGTGGGCGGCCCTGGTCGCCAGGCTGACCGAGTCCCTCGGCCGTGGCACGGGGCTGATACAGACGGCGCTGTACGCCGGAATCGAGCCCGGCCAGCCGGACGCGGGGCTTCGCGACATCACGACAGGGAACAACGGGGCCTACTCTGCCGGCCCCGGCTGGGACGCCTGCACCGGCCTCGGGGTCCCCGCAGGCACCGCCCTGCTGGCCAGGCTGTCCGCCGCGGCGACCACAGCGCCGCCCGCTGCCACCGCGTAGGAGGCTGCTGCGTGAGCGGCATCGAGTCCGGAGCGATCGACTGCGACGTCCACGTCGAGCCGCCCTCGATGGACCGCCTGCTCGGGTACGTCGCGCCGTACTGGCACGAGCTGATTCGCGGCGGACGCCTCGGCGTGGGCCACCGCCTCTATCCCGAGAGCGAGCCGATGTCGGCGCGCGCGGAAGCCCGGGCGACCGGGACCTTCCCGCCGCACATACGAGGAACTGCGTGCCCAGCTGCTCGATCGCTACGAGCCGATCGCGGTGATCCTCACCTGCGTGGCGACGTTCCAGGGCAGCCGTAACCCGTACTTCGAGGCGGCCATGACGACAGCGATCAACGACTGGATGCGGGCGGAGTTCCTCGATCGCGATGAGCGCCTGCGCGGCAGCATCGTCGTGCCGAGCTTTCATCCGGAGGCGGCAGCGGCCGAGATCGACCGGCTCGGCAGCGACCGCCGCTTCGTGCAGGTGCTGCTGCCGGTCCGCAGCGAGTCACCCTGGGGGAACATCCGGTACCGCGCCATCCACGAGGCGGCCAGCCGGAACCGGCTCCCGATCACCCTGCACGCGTGGGGGCCGTGGGGCATGGCGCCGACGTCGACGGGTACCGCGGCGACCTACTACGGGGACTACCTGTACAACTCCCAGATCATCGCGCCGAATCAGGTCCTGAGCCTGGTCGCCGAGGGCGTCTTCGACCGGTACCCGGGCCTGCGCGTCTGCCTCGCCGAGCTCGGCTTCGCGTGGCTCCCTTCACTGCTGTGGCGCTTCGACAAGGACTGGAAGGCGCTGTGGCGGGAGACCCCGTGGGTAGGCGACAAGCCCTCGGTCTACGTCAAAGAGCACCTCCGGGTGACGACGAGCCCCACGCTCATCCCCGGCGGCACGTCGGCGCGGGAGCTCGCACAGCTAGCCCAGATGCTCGACGCCGAGCACCTGCTCCTCTACTCGAGCGGCTACCCGCACGACCACGGCAGCGACGCTCTGGCGAACCTTCTCGCCGTCCTCGGCCAGCCCGGCCGGCAGGCGGTGCTACGGGACAACGCCGCCGCGTTCTTCGGTATCTCGGCCTCCGCAGTCTCCTGAGCGCGCCCTGTCAGCTCAGCCGCGGCCCAGCCGTTTCGCATAGAGGCGGGCGGCGTTCTCCCCCATGATCTTCTTGCGCAGCTCGCCGGGCAGCGCCTTGACCGGCGAGTCGAAGTCCCAGTGCGGGTAGTCCGAGGAGAACATCACCCGGTCCCCCATCTGCGCGAACTCAATCGCCTGGACCAGATGCCTCGGATCGTCAGGCTCCTCGATCGGCTGCGTGCTCAGCCAGAAGTGCTCCCTGAAGTACTCCGATGGGCGCTTCGTCAGCTGCGGAGCGTCGTTCCCGGCCACCTCGTAGGCTGCGTCCATCGCCCACTGCAGCGGCCCCGACCACGTCAGGCACGCCTCGACGAGCGCTATCTGCAGGCGCGGGAACTCGCCGAAGACCCCCTCGCAGATCATGCTCATCGCAAGCCGCTGCACCGGCGTGTGCAGCCAGACGTGCTGCTCGACGTAGTACGAGGGTGCTCCGCTGCCGCGATAGCGGTTGCCGGGGTCACCGCCGACATGGACATCGCGACGAAGTCCGCCGCCTGCGCTGCCCGGTAGGTGGCCAGCACTTCCGGTCCCCCCACTCGCTCTGGTTATCGCCGCGCACCATCACCTGGACGAAGCGCGGGTCATCGGCGAACCGCTCGATCTCCGCGACGGCGAGGTCAGCCGACTCGAACGGCACGTTGAGGCTGGCGCGAAGGCGCGGATCGCGATCAAGCCACTCCTCGGCCACCCAGTCGTTGATCGCGCGGCACAGCGCCGCCCTGTAGGCCGCCGGGCCCTCGAGCACGAAGGTGAGCGGGATCAGGACGGCGATGTCGGTCCCGTACTCATCGAGCAGCTGTGCGCGCAGCACGTCGATGTCGCTGCCCGGTGCGCCACCGGGCACCGCGGCATCGATGCGGAAGCCGCCGTAGCGCCAGCGCGGGTAGTCGCGAACGACCCGTGCCCCGCGGCCGGCGTGCTCGTTGGCGTACCGGGTCCGCCGCGGCTCGGGCAGCCGCGGGATGATGTCGCGCGGCAGGAACATCGGATGCACGTCGACGTCGAGCAGGAGCGGACGCGCCTGACGGGCGGAGTTCGCGTCGTCACTCAGCCCGATCTCGGGAGTGGCAGTCAGCGTCACTGCAGCGCCTCGGTTCTCGCTCCGCCGCGCCGGCCCGGGGACCGGCGCTGGGTAAAACTATACGGCGGTCGCGATCACCGCGGCCGCGTCAGCGGGTCCGCCTCATACTCGAGGACGACGTAGTCATGCTCGACCGACACGGGCACCGTCTCGGCCACGTACGGACCGGGCACGCGACCATCGGGCCGCGTCTGGCCCTCGTCCGCGCCCACCAGCTCGCTCCCCGGCAGGACGCTGACGTCGTAGCTGCGCGCGGATCGATTGCCGCGCCCCGGACCCATGAACGACTGCCCGGTGGAGATGTCGTACTCCCAGCCGTGCCACGGGCACGCAAGCAGGGGCGGGCCAGAGTCCATTGTCACGTCGCCGGGACTATCCGAGATCGCCCGCGGTGCCAGCGTTCCGATACAGAGCGGTCCGAACTGGTGCGGACACCGGTTGCGCAGCGCGTAGAACTCGTCATCGATGCGGAAGACGCCGACCGACTTGCCGTGCACGTCGATGATCTTCCGATCGCCGTTCTGGAAGTCGGAGACCCTGCCGACGACGACCTTCATGCACGCCCATCCGGCCACGGGATCCGATCGAGCCAGCTTGCCGGCAGGTCGATCAGCGAGCAGTTCAGCGCCTGGATGTCGCTGGCCCCGAGCAGGCTCATGACCCTGACCATGTCGGCGCGCAACCACTCGAGTACCTGGCTGACGCCCGCTTCCCCGGCGGCGCCAAGACCGTAGAGGTAAGCGCGCCCGGCCATGGTGGCCGTAGCACCGGCAGCGAGTGCCTTGACGATGTCGCTACCGCGCCGGATGCCGCCGTCACAGATGATCTCGATCCGGTCGCCAACGGCGGCGGCGACGGGAGCGACAAGGCTCAGCGTGGCCGGGGCCCCATCGAGCTGGCGGCCGCCATGATTCGACAGGACAATCGCATTCAGGCCGGCCTGCGCGGCCAGCAGCGCGTCCTCGGTGGTCTGAACTCCCTTGAGCACCACCGGTCCGCTCCAGACAGACCGCAGCCAGTCAACGTCCGTCCAGGACAGGCCGGGGTCGAACTGCGCGTTGACGTAGTCCGCCAGCGTCACCGGCGACGCGCCGTCACCCACGTCACGGCCCGCGACGTTGGCGAACCGGATTGGCTCGCTGCGCGCAAATGCCAGCGTCCAGGCCGGATGGCGAGCTCCGTCGATGATCGTGCCCAGGCCGATGGCGGGCGGCAGGCAAAAGCCCCGCCGGACGTCTCGTTCCCGGCGGCCGAGCACCGCTGTGTCGACGGTCAGGAGGAGCGCCTCATAACCCGCCGCGGCCGCCCGGTCGATCATCTCCTTGACGAGGCCGCGGTCCCGCCAGGCATAGACCTGGAACCACAGCCGACCGTTGCTGACCGCGCGCACTTCCTCGATAGAGCGCGTGCTGAGCGTCGACAACGTGTACGGCAGCCCGGCTCGCTCCGCCGCCCGGGCAACTGCGAGCTCTCCCTGCGGGTCGGCGATGCGAGTGAAGCCCGTCGGGGCTAGCACCAGCGGGTAGTCAAGAGGGCGACCGAGCAGCGCCGAGGCCGTGTTGACGGAGCTGACGCCACGGAGCACGCGCGGCCGGAAGGTTACCGACGCGAACGCTGCCTGGTTGGCTGCGAGCGTTCGCTCATCCTCAGCCGCGCCGTCGATGTAGTCGAAGACGCCGCCCGGCAGGCGGCGGCGGGCAATCCGCCGGAGATCCTCCACCGACGCTGTCCGGCCCAGGCGGCGACGGATCCGGTCTGTCTCAATGGGCCCGACGCGGATGACGGACTTGAGCGTCTGGTAGGGATTCACAACAGCTCGCACCTCACATCACGGACAGGCTACAGCGGGCGCGACAGCGAGATCGGCAGCACACCGATGCCAGGGCAAGCGTTGCCGCGCCTGGTGACAGGGCACCCCACTTGCGCGTCCCGTCCTGACCCACGGACAGCGCCAGGACGCCAGGGCTGCCCAGCTGGCTTCAGGCGGTCAGCGGACTCCCCCGGCTGCCTCCCGGACGGCCGCGTCGATGTCTTTCGGGCTTACGTCGAGTTCCCTGGCGACGTGCTTGTCAGCCCGCAGCGCGGCCTTGTCCAGAGCCTGCTCAAGCTGGCTCTCTCCGACCACCACGAGCGCCGCCTGGCCGTCGTCGATAACCTCGCCGAGTTCCTTGACGTCGGCGCGGGACATGCCGCGCCACAGGTGGCCGCCGACCCCGCCGACTGCCGCGCCGACCAGCGCGGTGCCGATGACGGCGGGCGGGAAGAGGATGCCAATCGCCGCGCCCACGGCGGCACCGCCCCAGGCCCCGTGCCTGGTGGCCATCTCGTCCTTGTTCACGTGCACATGACCGTCGTCCTTGGTGACCACGGCGGCATCGTATGTCCCGACCGCCCCGGCTGAGTGCAGGTCCTTGACGATCCGGTAGTCGTCGCGCGCCCGCGCTTCGTCGGGATAGGTACCGATATAGATGAACACCGCTTCCGGCTTTGCCATGGCCTGCTCCCCCCCGCCCGATACCCCAGGATCGCCTGTCCGCCCTGCCACTAGCCAGGTTGCCAGCCCGGCCTGCTTGAGGCATCACCCGCCGGGGGGGACGACAGGCCTCCTGCGCTCCCTGCGCTCCGGATATGCTCGCCTAGCTCAGGACGCGCCGCGGCGGGCTGGCGACGGTCGGCTTTGCCGCCGGGGTAGCTGCGTACGCGTCCAGGTAGTCGCTGACCAGCGGGACAAAGACTGCGAACGCGCGGCCGATCGCGGAGCTGAGGTGGACAGCCGGCCAGTCGGCCGGGAGCAGGTCGGCGGGCAGGTCGGGATCAGCGGATCCGGCCCGATACAGCGGCAGCGCGGCCGCCGCGAATGCCCGCAGCGCCGCGGCGCCCGCTGGCGGTTGCTGCCGTGCCTCGGCGACGCGGCCATCAAACTCGGCGAGCGCGCGCCAGTACTGGGCCGCAGTGCCGTCCAGGTCCCACAGGTCGGCCGCCAGCCTGCGGCTGTCGTCCGCCGAGAACGTCAGCCTTGTCCGCAGCAACTGACTGCCGGGCGGCTGGGCGGGCAGCACCGCGACCAGCTCGTCGTAGCGGTCGGTGGTCGCCACGAGCAGGCCGGGGCGCAGGGTCACATAGCCGACCAGCAGGGCCGACCGGCGCAGCCGATCACGAAACGAGCGGTAGCGCTCAGGCACCGTATAGAGCACGCCGCTGAACGAGCCGTTCCAAGCCGGCCGGACGCCGCCCAGCTGGCGTTCGACGCGCTCCTGGCCTGCGAACACGACTGGTGCGAGCCGGTAGCGAGCCCTGCCGGCCTACCCGCTGCGAGGTCAGCCAGCCCTCACGACGCATCCGCAGCAGCAGCGACCTGGCCGCGGGCCCCGACACGCCAAGGTCGGCCAGCAACCTGAGCAGCACAGGCCCGGCTACCGGCTCACCTGGCTGCAGGGGCAGGGCGGCAGGGGTCGGTCGGCTAGCAACCGCCGGTGAATTCCCAAAATGTCCTCCCGCCTGGGTCACAGGCGGCCGCGCGGCTCGTCTCAGGTATCAGGGACAGCCGGCGGCGTAGCTGGCCCAGGGTCCTCCGGCTTGGGTGGCCGTGCCGGTGGGCGGTGTCGTGGGTGGTAGCCGAGGGCCCGGGCAATGACGGGGGCGGTGGCCTGGAGGACAAACTGGCGCAGGGCGGCGGTGAGCGCAGCGCGGGTGGCGCCAGCTGGAGCAGCAGGGCGGCGAATGACTCGGGAAGAGGGGCTGGCGGGTCGCCGAGCCGCAGCAGGATCTGGCCGTGGTCGCCGGGGATGATGTCGTCGACGGTGAGCCGGACGATGCGGCCATACGATCGGGTTATGGGCGGTTCATTTGTACGGACCTTCACGATCGATGAGCCATCGGTGCTCGTCATAGCCTTGTTCATCCGCGACGCATTTCAGATACCGACAGCGGCGGGGATACCGCCGTTGTCCCCCCCGGTCCCGGCCGTGTCCGGTGTGCCTGCCGCCACTCCCGATGTGGTCAGGCAGTGGCAGCAGTGGTGGGATCAGCTGCTGGCCTACGAGGGGACACGGCGGGAGGGTGGCGGGCCGTGGATGCCGCGTGGCGCGGGACCACGGATGAAGCCGGACGAGTCTCGCTATCCCAGACTCGCCGCGGTAGCCGCGGAAGCCTGGGACCCTGCCGTGCGCTACGCCAACCAGCGAGCACGCGAAGCACCCGACCTGTTCCGGCACGTGGGTCCCGATGCGGTCGAGCGGGAATACTTCGCCAGGCGGCGGCCTTTGAGGTGGCGCCCTCGGCCTGTTGACGTTGGGGTTACCGTGATTCCGGTCGGCGGCCCACTGGCCATGCCGCGTGCTGGCTGTCACCTGCTACTCAGCCGACAGTCGTACTCTGACCGCGGTGCCTATCGTGCCGCGCTGGATGAGACGCTGCTCCTGGCCGGGTGACACGGCTCGGCTGTGCGTGGCGGCCCGGGTGAATTGTCCATTCAGGGGGCAGGGCGGCACGGGTCAGTCGGCTAGCCCGGTAATTCGCACATGGTCATAGATCAACTTGGAGTGCGTGGACGGGCGTCATGGCGGGCGGGTCGGGTCGACGCCGAGCAGTTCGAGT
>JBOHCP010000212.1:0-8204 GCA_050698875.1 Streptosporangiaceae bacterium
CCGTGAGGTCGTCCCCCGCGGCCAGCACTGAGAACGGCTGGCCGCCCGCGGCCCGCCGGTTCTGCAGCTCGCTGGTGACTGTCAGCCCTGCTTGCTCTCCCAGAAGATCTTGCTGATCTCCTCGATCTTGCCGAGCAGCTCGTCAGCCGTGCCGACGTTCGTGCTGCCCTTGGTGCCCGCCGCGCCCGCCAGCTTGGTGGCCTCGTTGAACAGCTGGTGCAGCTGCGGGTACTTCTCGAAGTGCGGCGGCTTGAAGTAGTCGGTCCACAGCACCCACAGGTGGTGCTTGACGAGCTCGGATCGCTGTTCCTTGATGATCAGCGCGCGGGTACGGAACTCGGGATCGGAGTTGTCCAGGTACTTCTGGCTAATGGCCTTCACGGACTCTGCCTCGATGCGCGCCTGCGCGGGGTCGTAGACGCCGCACGGGAGGTCACAGTGCGCGTGCACGGTAACCTTCGGCGGGAGGAGACGTGCGAGCAGCCTCATGGATCGCCTCTCTCATCTCAGATCATTGGCTTCGATCCGACAGTACAACGCCGCTGGATTCCGGCCGGGCCGGAGGGATGCATGCGCTGCCCGATGTGGCGAGCCGACGTCACGGAGCGCTCGATGGAGCCGGCGCTGCGGCCGGGTGACCGGCTGCTCGCATGGCGAGGACTGCGGTCCGGCCGGCCGCCCCGGATTCGCCCCGGTCAGATCGTCATCGCCGGGCTGCCGAGCGACCCGGACTTCTTGCTCGTCAAGCGGGCCGAGCGGTTGCTGCCGGCCGGCTGGTGGCTCGCGTCCGACAACCCCGGCGCGGGTGCCGTGGACAGCGCGTCATTCGGGCCCGTTCCCGGGCGTCTCATTCGGGCTCGCGTGCTGCTGCGGTACAGGTCATCGGGCCCGACCTGAACACAAACCTGGCCCGTCCCTCTGCTGGGACGGGCCAGGTCTGCCGACGTTCGAGACGGATCAGCCTGCCGCCGCAGCTGCCGCTGCGTCCGGGTCGTGCTCGTCGAGGGACCGCCGCTCGACCAGGTTCAGCATCCCCTCCCTTGGCAGCCGGGCCGCCTGCGCCCAGAAGAAGATCACCAGCGCGAACGCGGCGACGATGCCCATGTCAATCCAGAACGGGATCCGCTCCGTCGCGCTGCAGCTTGCGCCAGGCCCGGCCGGGCCCGAGCTGCAGTAGCGACCCATCCAGGAGATGATGCCCATGCCGATCAGGAAGACCGGCAGCCACTGCGCCTGCTTCCAGTCCAGCGGCGGCCGCTTCTTGTCGAACACCATCCAGGTGCCGATCAGGACGTAGCCGGCCACGACGGCGATGCCGAGCTTCCACACCGTGTCGAAGCCAGCCAGGCGAATCCCACGAGGTCGGACAGCCCGGCGAACGGTCCGATCACGACCGGGCTCGCGGCCGACAGTCCCAGCCAGCCCTTGGAGCCCGAGATGAGGTGGGTCGGGATCGCGCTGTTGGATGCAGCCAGTACTGATTTCTGGGCATATAACACTAGGTTAGAGCTTGTTTGGCTGGTTTATTGTGGTTAGCCGGATACTGTTCGGCCTGGCTGGGCCGACGACGAAGCCGAGACTATTCAGGCCGGCCAACCCGCGTGCCTGCCGTCCGCGGATCGGGATGCGGCTAGCTAGCTGGCGGCGGGCGTCGCCCGGCCTGGCGGCCCGTCCTTGGCCGCCGGGCTGTCCGGCGTGGCCCGCCGCGGCTGCCCGGCTGGCTGGCTGCGCAGGGTGCTGACGTTGCCGCGCGCTGCGGCGTGCTCGGCACAGTACCGCCGCGACTTGCCGGGACTGGCGTCGATGAACACCTGCGGGCACGACGCGATCGCGCAGATGCCCAGCCTGCTGACGCCGAGCCCGGACACCACCAGCGCGACGCCGATGATCGCGCCGGCCGCGAATCGATCGGCCACCGAACCCTGGGAGGCGAGATGCACGTGCCAGCGCTGCTGGTCGTGACTGGTCATCTCGGGCTGCATCGGGAACTGGACAAGCAGGGCATTGAGCCGGTCCATGGCTGCCTGGTCGTCCCCCGTGGCGGCGGCCTTGAAAACGGCGTTGAACTCCTCCCGGACGTGCCGGAGCACGTCAAGGTCGCGCCGGGTGACCTGACCTGCCAGGCAGTCACCGAGGGCGCCGGCGCACGCAGCGGGCGAGCCCAGCGGATCAGGCTCGCCTGATGCGCGGGCAGCGGTGTTCGCGAGACGCACCGCCAGTGCCGCATACGACGAGAGATTCACAAACGGTCCTTACCTGCGTGGGAAACCAGGTGGCCGCTGCCCCGGATCGAGTATGGCACAGACCAGGCCGGCGTGGCGGCGTCCTTTTTTACCCGGCCGGTCCGGTAACGACCGGGTGCGGGAACCACGCCGGGAACCTGGGGCGGGCCCGCGGCGTCTCGGGCGCTAAGGTCCAGTGCATGTTCGCTGTCACTGCTGCGCGCTTCGACGCCGAGAACCCTATCGCGGGCCTGGAACTGGGCGAGCACGCCGAGCCGGCGGTTCCGGACGGCTGGAGCACGGTCACGGTCAGGGCTGCCTCGCTGAACCATCATGACGTCTGGTCGCTGCGCGGTGTCGGGCTGTCGGCCGACCGGCTGCCGATGATCCTCGGCTGCGACGCAGCCGGAACCGATGCCGAGGGGAACGACGTGGTCGTGCACGCGGTCATCGGGGACCCGGCCGCAGCAGGCGGGGACGAGACCCTCGACCCGTCGCGGTCGCTGCTGTCGGAACTGCAGGACGGAACGTTCGCGGAGCGCCTGACGGTGCCGCGCCGCAACCTCGTGCCGAAGCCGCGAGCGCTGTCGTTCGAAGAGGCAGCCTGCCTGCCGACGGCGTATCTGACCGCGTTCCGGATGCTGTTCGACCGGGCGCCGGTCGGCCCAGGCGCCACCGTGCTCGTGCAGGGCGCGGGCGGGGGAGTGGCCACTGCTCTGATCCTGCTCGGCCGCGCGGCCGGCTACCGGATGTGGGTCACGAGCCGGGCTGCGGACAAGCGCGACCGGGCGCTGCAGATCGGCGCCGACATGGCGTTCGAGACCGGCTCGCGGCTGCCGGAGCGCGTGGACGCGGTCATGGAGACGGTCGGCCAGGCGACGTGGGCGCATTCCCTGCGCGCGCTGAAGCCCGGCGGCGTTGTCGTCATCGCCGGCGCAACCAGCGGCGCGGTCCCGCCGGCGGACCTGAACCGGGTGTTCTTCCTGCAACTGTCGGTGATCGGCTCCACGATGGGTACCCGCGCCGAGCTGGCCAGGCTGCTGACGTTCTGCGAGCAGACCGGCGCCAGGCCGCTCATCGACCGGACGATGCCGCTGGCCGAGGCGAAGGCCGGGTTTACCGCGATGGTCGCCGGAGACCTGTTCGGCAAGGTGGTCTTCACCGTATAGACACCGGGTCGGCGCAGCGGGCGGCTGCCCGGGTCAGGCCCGGCCGTGGCCAGCTAGGCCTTGCCAGACTCCGGGTCGGCGCCGTCGTCGGCTGGCACGTCAGCGGGCTGGGCGGCCTTGCCAGGCGGTGGCGCGGTGCCATCGGCGGCGAACACCTCGGAGCGCACCTTGGCGAGCGTGTCGCTCAGGATGTCGCGTAGCTCATTGAGGGAACGATCACCGAGGTTGCCGGTCTGCCTCGCCGCGGCGCGGAGCTCCGTGGCGAACTGCATGGCCATCCGCTCCAGGTCCGTCACCGGACTGGGGCCGCCAGCCCGCCGCCCGCCCGGCCGCGTCCCCCTGGGACCGAACCCCGGCCCGGCAGCATCGTCGGCATCGTGCGCGCCACTGGCCGAGTCCGTCCACGCCGACCAGGCAGGCCACTCGGCAGCGCCGCGGCCGCGGGACCGGAAGCTCGCGCGCATCCGCTCCTGGCTGCGCCGCGCCTCCTGCCGGATCCGCCGCGCCTCGTCGCTGGCCGCATCGTCGGCGCCGTCGGCATCCGGCGTATCCGGGCTGGCCGCGTGCTTGCTGTCACTGACCTCGTCCGCCTTGCCGCCTGAGGTACGGAACTCGCGAGCGGCCGAGGCCAGCTCCTCCCTGATGCTGCGGACGGTGTCCCTGACGTCGACGGATATCTCGCGGGCCACGCCCCGGAGCGACTCGGTGAGCTCGTCCTCGAGGTCGGCGAGGTCGCCGAGCCTGGCCCGGATCTCCGCGCGGCCCTTCTCGGTGATGCTGTAGACCTTCTTCCCGTCCGCTTCCTCGTGGGTGACCAGGCCGTCTTCCTCCAGCCGGGCGAGCCGGGGGTAGATGGTGCCGGGAGAAGGGGCATAAATACCCATGAAACGGTCTTGCAGTAGCCGGATCACCTCATAGCCGTGCCGAGGCGCCTCGTCGAGGAGCTTCAACAGGTACAGGCGGAGCCTGCCATGCCGGAAAACTGGGCTCACTCAACCTCACCGCCCGCCTTGACCTCCGCGGCACCGCACGCCGCTGGCCGCAGATCGTACTCTCTTATGAATACGATATGTCGCGTCAACCAGAAGTCAAGATGTATCGTGATCGCGCGACCTGGTCCTGGTGAGAGCGGTCAGGCCCGGTTGACCGTCACGCGTGCCCGGCTGCCTCAGTCGTCAGGCTCGTCATCAAGGCGCGCCAGCCAGCTGGCTAGCAGGTCAATCACGGACTCGGCGTCTGGGTGCTCATCGACAAAGTCCCGCAGTCGCTCGGCCAGCCAGCCGAGAGCTACCTGCTCAGAACCACGCCGTTCGGCTAGCTCCTCGACGCCCCGGTCAGTGAAGTACACGTGCTCAGCCGATCCGCGGGAACACCGCGTCGATGATCGCAGCCTGATCGGCAGCGTGCGCCTTGGCCGAGCCCGACGCCGGGGCCGAGCTGGCGGGCCTGGACACGACGCCGACGCGCCTGCCGAGCACGCCGGGCAGGTGCATGGCCATGAACGGCCAGCCGCCCATGTTCGCGGGCTCCTCCTGGACCCAGGTCACGTCGGCCGCCGCCGGGTAGCGCGCGACCTCGGCGGCAAGTTCCGCGGCTGGCAGCGGATACAGCCGTTCGACCCTGACCAGCGCCGTGTCGGCCGCCCCGGCGGCCCGCTGGCGCTCGGCCAGGGCGTAATAGATCTTGCCGGAGCAGAGCACCACGCGCCGGACCGCCGCCGGGCCGGCGGGCTCGGGGGCGGCGAGCACCGGGGCGAACGAGCCGGACGTGAAGTCCGCCATCCTCGACACCGCGGCCTTGAGCCTGAGCAGAGACTTCGGCGTGAACACGATCAGCGGCTTCACCCGGCCCGACAGCGCCTGCCAGCGCAGCAGGTGAAAATAGCTGGCGGGTGTGCTCGGCATCGCCACGGTCATGTTGTCCTGCGCACACAGGGACAGGAACCGCTCGATACGAGCGGACGAGTGGTCGGGTCCCTGCCCCTCGTAGCCGTGTGGCAGGAGCAGGACGACGCCGGACCGCTGGCCCCACTTCTGCTCACCCGCGCTGATGAACTCGTCGATGATCGTCTGAGCGCCGTTGACGAAGTCGCCGAACTGCGCCTCCCAGCACACCAGCGCGTCCGGCCGGGCGACCGAGTAGCCGTACTCGAACCCGACGGCCGCGTACTCCGACAGCAACGAGTCGTAGACGTAGAACCTGGCCTGCTGGGAGATGAAGGCCCGCAGCGGAACGTATTCCTCGCCGGTGTGTCGGTCCACGAGCACCGCGTGCCGCTGGCCGAAGGTGCCCCGCCGGGAGTCCTGCCCGATCAGGCGGACCGAGTGACCGTCGATCAGGGTCGAGCCGAACGCCAGCAGCTCACCGGTGCCCCAGTCGATCTCATCCTGCTGCACCATCGCCGGACGGCGCTGCAGCTGCGGCGCCAGCCGCGGATGGACCGTGAAGCTATCCGGCAGCGACACCTGCGTCTCGACGATGCGCTTGACCGTCTCCGCCGTGATCGCGGTCGCGACGGTCGCGTGATCGATGACCGCTTCCGGGCCAGGCGCGCGGGTGATCACCGTCTTGGGCGCGCTGGCAGCGTCTTTGGTCTCGGTGAACGCCCGCTCGAGTTCCTGCTGGAAGTTGCGCAGCGCTTCCTCGGCCTCGTCCATGGTGATGTCGCCACGGCCGATCAGCGCCTCGGTGTAGAGCTTGCGAGTAGATCGCTTGGCGTCGATCAGGTCGTACATGGTCGGCTGGGTGAACGACGGGTTGTCGGTCTCGTTGTGGCCGCGCCTGCGGTAGCAGACCATGTCGATGACGACGTCCTTGTGGAATGCCTGGCGGTACTCGAACGCCAGCCTGCCGACCCGGACCACGGCCTCCGGGTCGTCGCCGTTGACGTGGAAGATCGGTGCCTGGATCATGCGCGCGATGTCGGTGCTGTAGACGCTCGACCGCGCCGACGCGGGCGACGTGGTGAATCCCACCTGGTTGTTGACCACGACGTGCACGGTGCCGCCGGTGCGGTAACCGCGCAGCTGGGACAGCTCGAGCGTCTCGGCGACTACCCCCTGGCCCGCGAACGCCGCGTCGCCGTGAATGAGGACCGGCAGTACCGTGAAGCCGGGCTCGCCCATGTCGATGACGTCTTGCTTGGCGCGGACGACGCCTTCCAGCACCGGGTCCACCGCTTCCAGGTGGCTGGGGTTGGCAACCAGGGACGTGGGGAGCTGCGATCCGTCCGGCGCGTGATAGGTACCCTCCGCGCCGAGGTGGTATTTCACGTCGCCGGAGCCGTGCGTGGTGGCCGGGTCGAGGTTGCCCTCGAACTCGGCGAAGATCTGGCCGTAGGACTTGCCGACGATGTTGGCCAGCACGTTGAGCCGGCCACGGTGGGCCATGCCGATCACGGCCTCGTGCAGTCGCTCCCCGGCTGCCTCCGTCAGCACCGCGTCCAGCAGCGGGATCAGCGACTCGGCACCCTCGAGCGAGAACCGCCGCTGGCCGACGAACTTGGTCTGCAGGAACATCTCGAACGCCTCGGCCACGTTCAGCCGGGACAGGACGCGCAGCTGCTCGTCGTGATCCGCCCTGGGGTGCGGCCGCTCCACGCGCGCCTGTAGCCAGGCCCGCTCCTCGGGGTTCTGGATGTGCATGTACTCGACACCGACGGTGCGGCAGTACGAGTCGCGCAGCACGCCGAGTATCTCGCGCAGCGGCATCCGTGGCCTGCCGCCGAAGCCCCCGGTGGCGAAGTCGCGCTCGAGGTCCCACAGCGTCAGCCCGTGCTGGTTGATATCCAGGTCGGGGTGCTTGCGCTGGCGGTACTCCAGCGGGTCAGTGTCTGCCATCAGGTGACCGCGGACCCGGTAGGCATGGATCAGCTCATAGACCCGCGCGGCCTTGGTGATGTCGTCCTCGTGCCCGGCCGGGATGTCCTGGACCCAGCGGACCGGCTCGTACGGAATCCGCAGCGACGCGAACACGTCGTCGTAGCAGCCGTCGGCGCCGAGCAGCAGCTCGTGTATGACCCGCAGGAACTCCCCGGACTGCGCGCCCTGAATGATCCGGTGGTCATAGGTCGAGGTCAGCGTCACGGTCTTGCTGATCGCGAGCCTCACCATCGTCTCCTCGGAGGCGCCCTGATAGGCGGCGGGCCACTCCATGGCTCCCACGCCGACGATGCAGCCCTGGCCAGGCATCAGCCGCGGTACCGAGTGCTCGGTGCCGATCGTGCCCGGGTTGGTGAGGCTGATCGTGGTGGCCGCGAAATCTGCCACCGTGAGAGCGCCGGCTCGTGCCCTCCTGATGAGGTCCTCATAAGCCATCCAGAACTGACGGAAGTCCATGGCCTCGGCGCTCTTGATGCTCGGCACGAGCAGCTGCCGGGATCCGTCGCTCTTGCGCACGTCGATCGCCAGGCCGAAGTTGACGTGCTCGGGCTGAACCATGGCCGGCTTGCCGTCCACCTCGGCGTAGCCGAAGTTCATCCCCGGCGTCACGGCCAGTGCCCGGATGGTGGCGTAGCCGATCAGGTGGGTGAAGGAGACCTTGCCGCCGCGGCCCCTGGCCAGGTGGTTGTTGATCACGATCCGGTTGTCGATCAGCAGCTTCGCCGGGACCGAGCGGACGCTGGTCGCGGTGGGCACCCCGAGGCTGGCCGTCATGTTGGTGGCGGTCCTGGCCGAGGCGCCGCGCAGCCGGACAGTCTGCTCTGCCGTCGCCGGCGCGACGGGTGCCGGTCCCGCGACGCCAGGGCCGCCCGCGCCGGTTCTGTCCCCGGGCGCCGGGCCGGGCGTCCCGTTCGCCGGTGCCGGCGTGCTCG
>JBOHCP010000213.1:0-8196 GCA_050698875.1 Streptosporangiaceae bacterium
GTGCTGGCTGGCCGAGAGGCCGGCCCGCCACCCGGGGTGCCTGCGCGCCGGCCCGGCGGGCCGGCACCCGGGCGCGCGGTTGCTAAGCTGGCTGGTGATCCGCGGCTGGAATGCGGATGCCCTCGGTCGTTGTTAGTGAGGGTGTCGGGCGTGCGGACTGTCGAGCGCGAGCTGTGCCGACACGAACCGCCGCTCTTTCTCCCGTGCACGCGCGGCGCGACGCCCGCGCAGGCGATCCGGCCCGCTGGAGAAGTCATATGCCGCCGACGGCGCTGGGCCAGGTGACTGCCAGCCGACGTCGGCCCAACTGGAGGCGTGACCCCTGAGCACCTACACACCGAGCGTGGACTCCAGCCCGGCGGCGCAAAAGCCGCCCCCCGGCCCGGACGACCCGCATCTCGCCAGCACCGCCAAGACGTTTCGTGACTTCGGCATCGCCGAGCCCATCTGCGCCGCCCTGGAGGCCCGCGGCATCACGACGACCTTTCCCATCCAGGCGCTGACCCTGCCCATAGCCCTCGACGGCCACGACCTGATCGGCCAGGCCAGAACCGGTACCGGCAAGACCCTCGCCTTCGGCATCCCGATTCTGGAGCGGCTTCGCGACGGGGCGATCGAGCCCAACGCGCCGCGAGCGCTGGTCGTGGTCCCGACCAGGGAGCTGGCCATCCAGGTCGGCGAGGATCTGCGCGCGGCCGGCGCTCAGGTCGGCGCGAGCGTGGTGACGCTGTACGGCGGGCGCGCGTACGAGCCCCAGATCGAGGCGCTGGCCAGCGTTGACGTGGTCGTGGGGACGCCGGGCCGACTGCTCGACCTGACCCGGCAGTCTTACCTGAAGCTCGGTTCGGTCCGCCAGCTCGTGCTGGACGAGGCGGACAAGATGCTGGACCTGGGCTTCTTGCCCGACGTCGAGCGGATTCTGCAGCTGACCCCGCCGGCCAGGCAGACCATGCTGTTCTCCGCCACGATGCCGGGCGAGATCGTGACGCTGGCGCGGCGGCACCTGAGCCGCCCCATGCACATCAGGGCCGAGCAGCACGACGAGCCGACGCTCGTGCCGACGACCGAGCAGCACGTGTTCCGCGCGCACCAGCTCGACAAGATCGAGGTACTCGCCCGCGCCCTGCAGGCCGACGGTCGCGGCCTGACCATCGTGTTCAGCCGGACGAGGCGGTCGGCAGACCGGGTCGCGACCGCGCTCACCGGCCGGGGTTTCGCGGCCGCAGCGGTCCACGGCGACCTGGGGCAGAGTCAGCGCGAGCGGGCAATGCGCGCTTTCAGGTCCGGCAAGGTCGACGTGCTCGTCGCCACCGACGTCGCCGCTCGCGGCCTCGACGTCGAGGACGTCACGCACGTGATCAACTACGAGTGCCCGGAGGACGAGAAGGCCTACCTGCACCGGATCGGCCGCACCGGCCGGGCGGGCCGCGATGGCGTGGCGGTCACGTTCGTGGACTGGGCCGACCTGTCGCGCTGGAAGACGATCAACGAGGCGCTGCACCTGGGCTTCGACGAACCTCTGGAGACGTACTCCACGTCAGAGCACCTGTTCGCGGCCCTGAACATCCCGCCGCGCGCGGCTGGCGTGCTGCCCCGCGGGCAGCGAGACCGGCTCGGGCTCGAGGCCGAGACGCTCGAGGACATCGGCGAAACCGGCAACTCGCGCTCGAAGACCCGCAGCGCGCGGCCGGCAGCCGCCGGGCCCGACCGCGAGGCTTCCGGCAAGGGCCAGCGTGCCCCGGCCGCCCGCGGCCAGCGGACCAGGCACCGGACCAGGAGCGGTAGGCCCCTCGGCGACACCTTCCCCGCCGCGCCGGACGCGGCGGCGGCAGTCACGGACAGCATCGCCGCGGACACCATCGCCGCAGACGCCGCAGGCCAGGGAGCCCGCCGGCGGCCACGGCGACGGCGCGCGCCGAGGACAGCCCGCGGACCCGGCCAGCCAGCCGAGTAGCGAGCAGCCCTGGCCTGCCCACGCCCCGAGCGGCGGCGGTAGGGGCGCGTTCCCGCTCTGCTGAGCTGTGGCCCGGACGAATCTCAGCGAATGCTCTGTTATTCACCTGTTATCTTCCAGCCAATTGTCGGTAGGCTGCCACCCCGTGAGCACTCTCAGGTCGTTGCAGTTGCCCGAGCGCGTCCGGTCTGGCTGGCTGACCACCGGGCGCGGCAGGTTCGCGATGCTGGAGGCTCAGCCGGCCAGGGGCGTCGCGCATCGCAGCCCCGCGCTGCTCATCCATGGCTATACCGGCAGCAAGGAGAACTTCCTGCCGGTGCTGGAGCCGCTGGCAGCGGCGGGCCGCGCCGTGGTGGCCGTCGACCTGCGCGGCCAGTACCAGAGCCCGCACGCGCCGGACCGAGCGGGCTACGCCCCGACAGCACTCGGCGCCGACGTGCTGGCCATGGCTGCCGCGGTAGCCGGCGAGGCCGGAGCCGTGCACCTGGTAGGGCATTCGCTGGGCGGCCTCATCGCGCGCGAGGCGGCGCTGCGGCACCCGGAAGCCCTGCTGTCGCTCACGCTGCTCGGCTCTGGCCCGGCAAGCATCGCGGGAGAGCGTGCGGCCGCTCTGCGTGAGCTGCTTGACCGGCTCGATCCGACCGGCTCCGGGCCTGACGACCTGGCCCGGCTCTCCGAGCTGGTGCGGTGCTCCTGGCACGAGCAGCACGAGCCGCAGGCGCGGGCCGACGGGGTCGACGAGCACATCATCGCGTTCCTGCGCGAGCGGACCCTGCGAACCTGCCCGGTCAGCCTTATCGTACTGGCCAGATACCTGCTGGACTGTCCGGACCGCACCACCGAGCTGGCCGGCGTGGTCGCGCGCGGCCTGCCCGCCGCGGTGGTCTACGGCGAGAACGACGACGCCTGGCTGCCCGCCGAGCAGGACCGCATGGCCCATGAACTCGGCGCCGAGCGAACCTGCATCCCGGCTGCGGCCCACTCACCGGCGATCGAGGCGCCGGTCACCACGGCCGCCGCGCTCACCCAGTTCTGGAACGAGGCCGAGGGCCGCCGGCCGACCGTGCACACCTGCGGCCGCGCCCGCCGCGACACCGGCGGCACCCGGACCGCTCAGGCGAGCTGATCGACGGTGCGCAGCGGGCGACCAGCCGCTACGGCACCGGCGGAATTGGCTTGCAGCGGCCGAACTCGCCCGCGATCGGGCCGGTTGGGCCGATGCCGCAGCCGCTGGTCGATGCTGCCGGGCTGGCCGGCTGGCCGACGGTGACATCCTCCTCGGCGGGGCCGAGCCCGTCCCAAGGACGCCGGTGCGGGGACGCCGCACTGCCCTCCGGGCACCGCGCCCGGTAATCGCACCAGCTGCAGCCGGGGCCAGGCAGCGGCGAGAACGCATCGCCGGCCGGAGCACCGCCCGCCGCAGCTGTGCGATAGCGATCGTCGGCGTCGGCGCACTCGGCCGCTATCAGCTCGGCCCGCCGGAGCTGCCGGTCCAGGGACTCCGGCGTGTGCTCCCACTCGACCACGCTTCCGGTCGGCACGTGGTGCAGCTCAACCCGGCGGCAGGAGCGCCGCAGCACCCGTCCGGCCGCGAGCGCGTAGAGCGCGAGCGCCAGCGATGACCGGGCGTCGTCGACCGTCGGCTCATGCCGCCCCGTCTTGTAGTCCACGACCACCAGATCGGCGGACGGCGCCCCGCTCTGGCCGGGAGAGTCAGCACGCCGGTCGTCGAGCCGGTCGATCCGGCCGGACATCGCGATGAGGTCAGTGCGCGTCCCTACGGTGCGCTCTACCCCGGCCGGCGCTTGCGCCGGGTCGAGGGTGGCGACATAGTTCTGGACCTGCTGACGACAGCGTCGACGGTGCGCTTCTGACTGGCCGGGGTCCGCGAAGCCGGCTGCCAGCCAGCCCCGGTCGAGCAGGTCACCCGCCGCCGCCACGGTCCGCTCCGGCCGCGGCAGCCGCCACCACCCGGCCAGCGCGTTGTGGACGCTGGCGCCGAGGCTGTTGTGCGCCCACGGCGGGCCCTTGGCGGGGGCCGGCCGGTCCAGGTAGCTCATCCGGTACCGGCGCGGGCAGTCAAGCCAGGTGCTCAGCCGGGTCGGCGTGCAGGCATACAGCCGGCGCGGCATGCCTTCGAGGCTGAGCTGTTCCATCTGTCCATGCTCGCGCCGGCCACCGACAGTCGCTAACACCGCGCCGCCTCCGGCTACAGCTCGCCCTCGTCCGGGACATCTGGGCCGGCGGAGTACCAGGAGCCGAAGCTCTTGTCCGCGGTCGCGACCGTGAGCTCCTCGCCATGACCGGTCAGCAGCCTGGTCTCGGCCGGCAAGGTCAGCACATGGGCGCCGATCGCGTCTAGCTGCCTGCCCCAGTTCGGAAAGCCGTCCGCGCGGGGCACCGGGCCGCGGTTGGTTACCACGTCCCCGGTGAAGGCTGCGTCCAGCGCCTCGCAGTACAGCAGGACCGATCCTCGACTGTGGCCGGGAGCGTGCACGACCTCGAGGGTGACGCCGGCGACCTCAAACTGGCCCCCGTCGTCCATGTCGATGTCGGGGTCGGCGGCGTGCAGGTCGCGCCAGGCTCCTCGATCCCGCGGATGGAGCGCGATCGGCGCCTCGTCCCGCTCGCCGACGCCCGGCGCGCCGGCCGCGTGGCCCGCGTGGCCATGCGTGCAGATCACAGCGAGGATCTCGCGCTCGCCGACCGCGGCCAGCACCGGCGCGGCCGTGCCGGGGTCGATCACGATGACCTCGTCGTCGTCGCCGACGATCCGGGTATTGGCCGGCCCGCCGGTAACCAGCTCGATCCGGGCGTCGCCTGGCGCGCTCATAGCTGCTGCCCTCCGTCGGACCCGGTGACCGGCCGGGCTCCGGTCGCCCGCTCGATCAGCGCCTCGTAGCTGCCGTCCGGCGCAGTCTGCGA
This sequence comes from Streptosporangiaceae bacterium, assembly GCA_050698875.1. Classification (GTDB taxonomy): domain Bacteria; phylum Actinomycetota; class Actinomycetes; order Streptosporangiales; family Streptosporangiaceae; genus JAJYUU01. The sequence continues at coordinate 4,880 of JBOHCP010000213.1, forward strand.
GCCAAGACGGAAGCCCGTCAGAGCTCCATGGTCGTCACTGCCGCCCGAAGCTACCAGTCCCAGTGTTCGCGCGAGGTCGCCAAGCCGACCCCGTTCCCGCTCATCGTGCTGTGGATGATTCACCTCAACCCCGGTGAGCCCAGCCTGGCTAAGGTCGGTGATCACAGCGTCGGGCAGCTGCCAGCCGCGCCCGGTGCCGCGCGGGTGCGCCAGCACCGTCACCCCGCCCGCCGCCCTGACCAGCCGGATGGCGCGGGCCGGATCGAGCGCGTACCTGGACACGTAGGCCGGCCCGCCAGGACCGAGCCAGTCCGGCGTGAACGCCTCCTCGATGCTGGCGACCACGCCAGCGGCGATCATGGCCCTGGCGATGTGCGGGCGGCCGATCACGCCGCCGCCGGCGATCTCGCTCACCTGCTCCCAGGTCACCGGCACCGCCAGCGCGGCCAGCTTGTCGACCATGGCCTTGGCGCGGAACAGCCTGCTCTCCCGGATCTCTGCCATCTCCCCGGCCAGCGCGTCGTTGTCGGGATCGAACAAGTACGCCAGCAGGTGCACGCTGTGGCCCTCGAGCCGACACGACAGCTCGGCTCCCGGCAGCAGCGTCATGCCGGACGGCAGCGCGCGCATGGCCTCGCGGTGGCCAGCTACCGTGTCGTGATCGGTCAGCGCGACGACGTCGAGGCCGACCCGCGCGCCACGACGGATCACGGCAGCGGGCGGCTCAGTGCCGTCAGAAACGCTGCTGTGACTGTGCAGATCGGCGCGCAGCACGTGCTGACACTAGCCGGGAAGCAGCGGCGACCGCGCTCCGAACGGCAGGTCCAGGTCCTGGCCCGGATCTCGCAGGTCCCGCAGCTCCAGCGGCTCGAGCGTGAGCAGGCCAGCCGTCTGCGGCCAGAGCACCAGCCACAGCCAGTTCCCGCCCACCTCGCCGGCGAATGCGGCGCGCTCGCTCGTGTCGACGTTCCACAGCGGGAACTCGTGATTGGCGTACTCGATCACTGCCGCGGCCGGCCCGGTCGCGAACTGTGCGCCGGGATCCGGCCCGTCGAGGCCCGCGAACCTGGCCCCGAGGCCGACACCCGGCTCCTCGGAGACGAGCAGCATCTCGGCTGGCCCGCCGACCGGGTTCGGTCCCGACAGCGCGACCGTGCAGCCGCGGGTACCGGTTCGCTCGTCCCCGGCTCCGGCGAAGCCCGTGACGAGCCAGCCCTGGGGCAGCGGCCACGGCACCCAGACCGGCACCCTGGCGCCTTGCAGCACGGCTTCCAGTCCGTCCCTGGACGGGCTGAGCGCCGAGCGCAGCGGGAGCACCTCGCCGTGCTGGTCGCAGTGGTATGCGCTCGACCATACGCTCGGTTCGCGCACCGCAAAACTGCAGCGCGGACAGCTGAGTGCAGGTCTCATCTCACTTAGCGTTATCCCCTCGCCCCGCTCCGTCAAAGGTCTACCGGCGGGTAATGGCCGGTCGTCGGCGGACTGGTGCCGGGTCGTCCTGTTCTGTCCAGTTCCCTCGCGGCTTCGGCTCCATCGGAGTGAGTTTGCTATGGCTAGAGCCATAGCAAACTCACTCCGATGGCGGAGGGCTGGCGGCCAACCCTCCGGCGTGCCGCCGTTTCGCCGCCGGTTCGCCGCCGGTTCGCCGTCGGCCCGGGCGGGTCCGCTGCCCGATAATGGCACCGTGACGCCGGATGCCGTGCAGGGACCGGTCGACCGGGCAGCCGCGACGCGCATCCCGTGCGTCGGCGCCGTCATCAGAGACGACACCGGACGGCTCCTGCTGATCTTGCGCGGGCATGATCCTGGCCGGGGCTTGTGGTCGATCCCCGGCGGCCGGATCGAGCCCGGCGAGACCGCCGAGGCGGCAGTGGTGCGCGAGGTCAGGGAGGAGACCGGGCTCGACGTGCGCTGCGGGCCGCTGCTCGGCAGCGCGGAACTGCCCGGCGCGGCCGGCGCTGTCGTCGACATCCGCGACTACCGCGCGTACCTGGTTCCCGGCTCGGCCACGATCCCGACGGCCGGCGACGACGCGGCCGACGTGCGCTGGGTCAGCGACGCGGCAGCAGCCACCATGGACGAGCGCGGCCAGGTGACGAGGGGCCTGCTCGCGGCGCTGCGCGCCTGGGCTGGCTGATCCCGCCGAGGTCAGGACGCGCGGGTGGCCGCCGCCATGACCGCGGCACGCGCGGCGATGGCCGAGCCCCGCGCGCCGGCCATGTCGAGGTCGGGCACGAGCGCGATCGAGGCCGCGTGCGCCTGCTCTGCGCGCAGCACGGTGTGCGCGCGCACCCGACCGAGGAACCAGTCCCTGAAGTGCGGAGCTGCCTCCACGACCCCGCCGCCAAGCAGGTACACATCCGGGTCGGTGAAGTTAGCCGCGATCGTCAGCAGCCTGCCGATCGCCATGGCCTGCTGCTCGAAGATCTTCAGCGCCAGCGGGTCGCCGGCCTCTCCGTGGCCACGGACGAGCTTGGCGGCCACGTGCGCGGGCCGGTCGGCGAGCTCGTGGCCGGGGAACCGGGTCAGCCAGTACGGCAGCAGGTTCTTCTCGATACCGGTGAGCGACGCGATGCTCTCCGCATCACCCGACAGTCCGCAGTTGCAGACCGGGATGGGCTGGTCCGGGCCCAGCAGACCGTCCATCGGGATCCAGATGTGTCCTAGCTCGCCAGCCATCCCGGCGGCGCCGCGGATCACCTGCCCGGCCTCGACGACGCCACCGCCGAGACCCGTGCCCACGATCACCGACACCGACGAGCGCTGCCGGGCAGCCTCCGTGCCGAAGTGCGCGTGGTGCCCATACAGCGCGGCCGCGTTGGCATCGTTGTTGAAGACCACGGGGAGCCCGACGCGGAGCTCGAGCGCCTGCCGGACGTCGAAGCCGCGCCACTCCGGGTTGGCGAAGTTCGTCGAGCCCTGCGACGACAGCACGCCGTTCGCGCTGACAGGGCCAGGCGTATCCAGTCCGACGGCGCGGACCTCGCCGCGCGGCAGGCCAACAAGGCCAAGCACGTCGTCCAGCGCGCAGGCCATGGCATCGATCGCCTTGTCTGGTCCCTCCTGGACGAAGCTCGGGCTCTCCGCCATCTCTTCAACCAGGAACGTGCCCGCCGAGTCCAGCACGGTCGCGTTGATCGTGCTCCCGCCGGTGTCGAGCCCGGTCACCACCCATCGGTCCGCGTCCACTAGCTAACTCCCGCCTCCGCGACCACATCCGGCGACCACCCTAACGGCGCAAGGCCGACACTTCACCGCCGTTGGCACCATCGCGCGCCGTGCGCCGCGCCACCGGCCCGGCCCGCGCGCGGCGGCGC
>JBOHCP010000214.1:0-8187 GCA_050698875.1 Streptosporangiaceae bacterium
GTTCGGGCTGGCCTGCAGGTCGATCGCCGCCAGCTCGGTCACCAGCTCGGCGACCCGCCGCTCCGGTACGTCGAGTATCAGCAGCTTCTGCTCGACGGTCGTGCGGATCCGGCCCGATCCGTAGGCCTCGGCGAGGTCAGCGACCTGCCAGAGCTGCGTGCCGGACGCGCGGCCGGTGTGGGGCGCTACGCCGACGTAGTACCGGCCGTCGCGCTGCCGGTGCACGCCGACGTGGTCGCGAGAGCCTGGCGCAGGGGCCGGCGGCGGCGGCCCGCCAGCCAGCCCGTTCCCCCCCAGGTATTCGCGCTCAAGTACCTCACGGAAGCGCTCTGTTCCCCAGTCCGCCACCAGGAACTTCAGCCGGGCGCGGCTGCGCAGCCTGCGGTAGCCGTAGTCGCGGAACAGGCTCGTCACGCCCGCCCAGACCTCCGGCACGCGAGCGGGCGGCACGAAGGCGCCGAGGCGCTGCGCGAGCATCGGGTTGGTCGACAGGCCGCCGCCCACCCACAGGTCGAAGCCTGGCTGGCCGTCCGGGCCGGTCACGCCGACGAAAGACACGTCGTTAATCTCGTGCGCGGTGCACTGCAGCGCGCAGCCGGCGATGGCGGTCTTGTACTTGCGCGGCAGGTTGGCGAGGTCTTCGCGGCTGGTCGCGATGGCATTGATGGCGTGCAGCGCCGCGCTGGCGTCCAGGATCTCGGCGGCGTCCAGGCCGGCGACCGGGCAGCCAAGGATGTTGCGCGGCACATCGCCGCAGGCCTCCTGACTGGACAGCCCGACCTCATCGAGGCGCGCCCAGACGGCCGGGATGTCCTCGATGCGGAGCCAGTGGAACTGGACGTTCTGCCGGTCGGTGATGTCGGCGAGGTCGCGGCCGTATTCCTTGGCGATGCCGGCGATGACACGCACCTGGTCGGCGGACAGCTGACCACCGGGGATGCGCACACGCATCATGAAGTAGGGGTCCTCGATCTCGGCGTCTTCGAGTGCTCCGGTCTTGCCGCCGCCGATCCCCGGCTTGCGCTGGGTGTACAGACCCCACCAGCGGAACCGGCCGCGCAGGTCCGTCGGGTCGATGGAGTCGAAGCCGAGGACGGCGTACCGGTTCAGGATGCGATCGCGGACGTGCAGCCCGTCGTCGTCCTTTTTGAATCTCTCGGCCGGGTTGAGCGGCTCATGGTGGCCGAGGGCCCACTGGCCCTGGCCGCGAAGCGGCTGGGATGGCATGTCGGGAGTCCTTTTGCTGGCGCGGCTGGGCACTGGCGCGTGCTGCCCGGCTGGCGCGCGGGCACGCGGTGGCGGTGCGGCTGAGGTGGCGAACCTCGGTCAGCAGAAGGTGCGACAGATCGCGCTGGAGACGCGCAGCAGATCGATGTGGCGCCGAGAGACAAGCCGGGTGCCGCGCCTGATGGTCGGGCCGGTCACGTGTGCCTCCGCGGGCTTGGTCGCAGCGCTCTTGGTCGCAGCGCTCTTGGTCGTTGTGGTCACGGCCGCTGCGTTGCGGCTTGTCACGCCCAATCGACGCACCCGCAGCCTAGCCGACAGCACTGTCTTGACGGTAAGTCGGGCGGCCGGTGCGCGCAAGGGAGATATTTCTGTCTGCTCGGTTGTGCCGGGTCCGGGCGGGTCCGGGCGTCGGAAAATGCGCTGCGTACGAGGCCCGGGGGCGGCCATCATGCGCAGATGGCTGAGGACCGGTTTGCCGCCGCGATGCACGAGCACTATCAGCGAGGCGAGGAGGCCGACCGGCTCGTCGCGGCCAGCGCGGGCCAGCTTGAGTTCGAGCGAACCCAGGAGATCGTGCTGCGGCGCCTGCCCGCTGCGCCGGCCGTCGTGGCGGACATCGGCGGCGGCCCTGGCCGGTACGCGCGGTGGCTCGCCGGGCTCGGTTATCGCGTGATGCACCGCGATATTGTGCCGCTGCACGTCGAGCGGCTACGGGCTGCTCACGCGCCCGGGTCGCCCATCGACGCGGCGGTGGGCGACGCGCGCAGCCTGGATCTCGCCGACGCGAGCGTCGACGCTTTGCTGCTGCTCGGTCCGCTGTACCATCTCACCCGGCGCGCGGACCGGGCGCAGGTGCTGCGGGAGGCTCGTCGCGTCGTCCGGCCGGGCGGCCTGGTATTCGGGGCGGCGATCTCGCGCTGAGCTGCCCGGTACGACGCCGTGCTCAGACTGCGGCTCTACGAGGAGATTCCGGAGACGCTGCAGGTCATCGGCTCGGTGGAGCGGACCGGCGTGCTACCGCCGCTCCGACCGGGCTCGTTCACCGCGTACGCGCATCGGCCGGGTCAGCTGCGCGCCGAGTTCACGTCGGCTGGCCTGGCGGTGACGGATCTGGTGAGCGTGGAGTGTGGCGCGTTCCTGCTGCCTGACCTGAGAGAGCGGATGGCCGATCCGGAGGCACGTCAGGTGATCATGGACAGCGCGCGGGCCGTGGAGCGGGTGCCTGAGCCGATCGGGCTCGGCACCCACCTGCTGGCGACCGGGCTGCGGCCGTGACCGAGGTCGCATTCCATGATCGCGAAGACTTAGCGTCCAGCGGAGACTTCGCGTGCGCATAGCACGCCAAGTCTTCGTGATCACGACCTTCTCGCCGGAAGAGCGGCGCGCGACACCGGGCGCCGTTTGTGGCCGGGCGTCGCGACGGTTAGCCTGGCGCGGGTGCGGCTGACGGTGTTCTGGGCGCGGATGCGCGAGCAGTTCGGCGACTCCTACGCCGAGAGCGTGGCGAAGGACCAGGTCCTGCCCGGCCTCGGGAGCCGGACCGTCAACCAGGCGCTCGCCGACGGCGAGGACGTCAGGGTGGTCTGGCGGGCCGTCTGCGATGCGTTCCGGGTGCCCGAGCGGCTCCGGTGAGCCGCTCCGGGATGCGAGTCGCTGCAGCGCGAGCCGCTGCCGCCTGAGCTGCACACGGTGGGGCCGCGCCGGTGCTGACGGAGCCCGCTGAGCCGGTGCTGGCCAGGACGCTCCGGCAGCTCGTGCTCGTGTCCGGCCCATCTGCCGCCGGGAAGACGACACTCGCCCGGCCACTCGCGGCCGAGCTCGGGGTTGCGCTGCTGGCCAAGGACCGAATCAAGGAAGCGCTGCACGATGCGCTCGGCGTCGACCCGGACCTCGCGTGGTCCCGACGGCTCGGGGCGGCCTCGATGGAGCTGCTCTGGGCGCTCGCGGCCGACGCGCCGACGGCCGTCCTGGAGGCGAACTTCTGGCCGGATCATCCGCTCAACGGGGAGCGGATGCGGGCGCTCGGCGGGCGCATGGTCGAGGTGTACTGCTCGTGTCCGCTCGAGGAGTGCCGGCGCAGGTATGCCGGGCGCGCGGCGTCTCGGCACTCGGTGCATGTCGGCGGGACGGAGCGTGAGCACGCTGCCGGGGCGGTCGGCCCGCACGGCGCTGCGGTACCCGCCGTGCCGGTGCTGGCCGACGACCCGCCCGCGGACACGTTCAGTCGGTCGGCTCGGCCGCTGCGGCTCGGGCCAGTCCTCACCGTGGACACGACCCGGCCGGTTGACGTCGCTGCGCTGGCGGCAACGGTGCGGCAGGTGCTGGCGGTGTAGCCCAGACGCTGGTCGCGGGCTGCAGGGTGGCCGCCCGGCTCCTTATTGACCGCCGCCATCTGCTCGCTTTCGGTGGTGGCGAGCCTATTGCGGTCGGGTCGGCGTGTTGTACTTCATGATCGAACAATTGTTCGTTAGAGTGAGCGCACCTGGTGGTCGTCCGCGCTCTGGGACGGTCCGGGAGATAGGCGCGAAACGCTGGCAGACGCGAACTGTCAGTGGGCCCGCGTACCGTCTCGGCCAGCAGGTGAGCAACCCGCACGGCGGTCCTGCGCCGGGCGGTCAGGTCAGGCCACGCGCACGCGAGCGGCTCAGCGTAGCCCCTCGTTCTTCCCCTACAGGAGCTTCAGATGGCACCGAACGACAAAGCGGGTAGCGGCAGGGGCGCAGGCGGCGGCGACCGGGAGAAGTCGCTGGAGATCGCGCTCGCGCAGATCGAGCGTCAGTTCGGCCGGGGTGCCATTATGCGGCTCGGCGATGAAACCCGCGCTCCGATCGAGGTCATCCCGACCGGGGCCATTTCCTTGGACGTGGCGCTCGGCATCGGTGGCTTCCCCCGTGGCCGGATCGTCGAGGTATACGGACCGGAGAGCTCCGGGAAAACGTCGATTGCGCTACATGCAATAGCAAATGCACAGAAACTGGGCGGGATCGCGGCGTTTATCGACGCTGAGCACGCACTCGATCCCGACTACGCCAAGAAGCTTGGCGTCGACACCGACGCACTACTGGTTTCCCAGCCGGACACCGGTGAGCAGGCACTGGAGATCGCGGACATGCTGATCCGCTCTGGCGCCATCGACGTCATCGTCATCGACTCGGTCGCTGCCCTGGTGCCGAAGGCCGAGATCGAGGGCGAGATGGGGGACAGCCACGTCGGTCTGCAGGCCCGTCTCATGTCCCAGGCGCTCCGCAAGATCGCAGGCGCGCTCAACCAGACAAAGACCACCGCGATTTTCATTAACCAACTGCGGGAACGCATCGGCGTCATGTTCGGATGTGCGTCCTGGTACACCTATGTCACGTTGGCAGACGGAAGCAGGGAGCACATAGGTAAGATCGTCAACCAAAAGATGCCAGTCGAAGTTCTCTCTTACGACCCGACACTCGGGAAGATCGTTCCGAGAAAGGTCGTCAACTGGTTCAATAATGGCCGGGCTGAGCAGTTCCTGCACTTCCGGGTAGAGCGGTCAGGTGGTGGCACTGGCCACGGCCGTGCAGCATTCGACCTCACGCCGAATCACCTGGTCCGCACGCCCGGCGGCTGGCGTGAGGCGGGCGAGCTTTGTGTCGGCGATCGCGTAATGCTCGCTCAGACACGTCTGCTCAGCACTCAGCAGTGGCAGGTCATCCTCGGCTCGCTCATGGGCGACGGAAATCTTTCTAGGCCAGTGAGACTCGCAGACCACAGCGCCAGGTTCCGCATGGGTCACGGTGCGAAGCAGTCCACGTACCTAGATTGGAAGGTCGCGCTTCTGGAAAACGTCCCGCACTCGAAGACGGTGAACGGCAAAGGAGCGGTTTTCGCTGACCTCACGCCTCTAGGCGAACTTGGTGAACTGCGGGACGTGGTCTACCAGGGCGATGGAAAGAAACACCTGACATGGGACTACCTGAAGGCGCTGACGCCGCTCGCGCTGGCGATCTGGTACATGGACGACGGATGCTTCACGCTTCGCTCGAAGGGTCTCCAGGAACGAACGCGAGGCGGGTCAGGCCGGATCGAGCTGTGCGTTGAGGCTATGAGCGCCGGCTCACAGCAGAGGATCCTGCAGTATCTGCAGGACACCTGCGGTCTAGATGCCAGGCTTACCGCCCGCGGCAAGCGACAGGTGGCAGTGATTCACTTCACGACATCGGCAACGGACAAGTTCCAGCGGCTGGTGGCTCCGTATGTCCATCCGTCGATGGACTACAAGCTGCTTCCTCGGCATCGGGGGAAGTTCCGAGTGGAGCCGGAGTTCACTGAGCCAGTCATCGCTCCTGCTCCAGCAACTGTCCTTGAGATCAAGAACAGAACGGGCTACCCGATCATGAGCAGGTACGACATCGAGGTCGAGGGCTCACACAACTACCTTGCGGACGGCGTCATCGTGCACAATAGCCCGGAGACCACAACCGGCGGAAAGGCGCTTAAATTCTATGCGTCAATCAGGCTGGACATTCGCCGAATCGAGACTCTGAAAGACGGAACTGACGCGGTGGGAAACAGAACACGTGTCAAGGTTGTTAAGAATAAGCTAGCTCCGCCATTCAAAGTCGCAGAATTTGACATTCTGTACGGAATTGGAATTAGCCGCGAGGGCGGGCTTATCGACCTCGGCGTCGAGCAGGGCATCGTGCGCAAGTCCGGCGCCTGGTACACCTACGACGGCGACCAGCTCGGCCAGGGCAAGGAGAACGCCCGGAACTTCCTGCGCGACAACCCCGACCTCGCTAATGAGATCGAGAAGAAGATCAAGGAGAAGCTCGGCGTTGGCGCGAGGCTGGACGCAGAGACCGATCAGGCCGTCGACCTGAGCCTCACTGAGAAAGGCATGGCCACGGTGCGCAGCCTGCGCCCCGAGTAGCCGAGCCGAGCAGGCACGGCGATGGGCGGACGGCGCAGCGGGTCGCGCAGCCGGGGCGGGCCCAGCGGGTCTGGTGGCGCTCAGCGCGGTGACCGCTACCAGAGCACAGAGCGTGCGAGCGGCCGTGCCGACGCCGAGCGCGTTAGCGGCAGCAGGCGGACTGAGCGCGGGATGGCGAGCAGCGCCGACGCGGATCCGGAGGCGGTTGCGCGCCAGATCTGCCTGAGGCTGCTATCAGCCGCGCCGCGCACGCGGGCCGAGTTGGCGACGGCGCTGCGCCGCCGGGGCGTGCCAGAGGACGCCGCTACGGCTGTCCTGGCGAGGTTCGCTGAGGTCAAGCTCATCGATGACCAGCTGTTCGCGAGAGCGTGGGTCGAGTCGCGGCATCATGGCCGCGGTCTCGCAGGCCGGGCACTCGGCACCGAGCTCCGGCAGCGCGGCGTGACCTCAGCGGAGATTGAGGCTGCGCTCGAGCAACTCAGCCCGGACCAAGAGCTAGCGACCGCGCGCGAACTGGTCGAGCGCCGGTTGGCCGGCACTGCAGGGCTGCCGCCGCCGGCTCGGATGCGTCGTCTGACCGGGGTGCTGGCCCGCAAGGGTTACTCGCCGCGGCTGGCGTACCGCGTTGTCCGCGAGGCGCTTGAGCAAGAGGTGGGCAGCGGCTCCGTTGACTCAGCTGACTACGAGATATTTCCCGAGCCCGACGACGATGAAGCACCTGCTGAGGCGTAGCGGCAGAGCATGGCGGCATCCAAGATCATCTGCACGTGCTTGCTCAAATCGTTATGGGTGATAACTGACGGAGCCGTCGTCCAAGCTCAGGGCGATTTTGGCACTGCCAGCCCCGGCATCGGCCATGGTCAGCGCGATTCAGGCACTGCTAGCCCGTCTGACCGGGCGGCTGGCACTGCCAATGGCACTGCCAACCCTGGCGTTCCCATGGTCAGGGCGATTTTGGCACTGCCTACGGTTCTACGGAGGTACGTAGTACCTCCCGTACTGCAAAACCTGCAGGTAGTGGAGAGCCAGCCAGTCAGCCGCCTGCGGCGGCCGCTGACGACATCTCATGGGACTTCGATGATCGCTACAGCGGGTCCGGCTTTGAGGAGGGCTACTTCGAGAAGCCCGATGAACTGCGGGCTGCGCGAGAGCGCCAAGAGCGCAGCGACAAGGACGATGAGCGACGTGACGCATGGCATGGTGGCGCGGCGACCGGGACAGGCGGGTGGTGAGCACCGAACTCATGCTCGGGGAACCGCCGGCTTGAGCCGCACCGGCCCGCCGCAACGCATGGTCACAGCGGGCCGGCTGGAGAGGAACACCACCGGCCGAAGCAGAGGTGCTACCTGCCAGCAATCATCGACCCTTGCGCTGCCTTCTCGCTGCCGATCTACCCTGCCGCCATGGTGGCGATCACCGAGGCGACGCGCGCAGTCAGGCGCGCCAACATGGTGACGGCGAACGAAGCGTGCATCACCATGGCGCAAGCCGAGGCCGCCGAGCGTCTCGCCGCTGGAGTCAAGGCGTGCAGCAGCTGCGGCATGTCAAGCCGCTGGAGCAGTTCGGGGTGGCGCCGCGCTGCGCTGATGGCCGGGAGGGCAGCTGCACTGACTGCCGTACAGCTGCGCGCCGCCGTCAGGACTACGGGCGGCTGCAGCAGGCACGCCGGGACGCAGCCGCAGTGCAGCTGCCATTGGACGCTCATCGGCTGGCCGCAGTAGGCGCAGCTGGGCTGGCCGCAGTAGGCGCAGGCGGCAGGGCTGGCATACCGGCCGGCCGCGCTGGTGCTGCCTGTCCACAGCAGCTTGTCGCAGCTGGCGCAGGGGGTGTCTGGCTTGCGCGCCACGCTGACGGGTGCACGACTGAATCGTGAGGGTGCTTGGTTGCTGCAGGCTGCGCGACTAGACTGAGTGATCTAATCACTCAGATATGGGAGGCACCCTGTGGCTGACTTCTCGGGGCGCGACCTGGCCTGGCTAGAGCGCCGCCGCGCCGAGCTGCTCGGCTTGATCGGCCAGGTCGGGGACTTCCGCCGGGGCGCGCTGAACCCGGTGCGG
>JBOHCP010000215.1:0-8184 GCA_050698875.1 Streptosporangiaceae bacterium
CAGCGCCTGGCGCTCAGCGTGACAGCTACCGACCCAGCCCCGGGCGCCGCGAACCGCCCGCCCCGCAAGGCACCCTCGTGAGGCCGGCGCCTCCGGACACCCACGGAACCGGCAGGGGAGCCCCAAAAGACGTGCCGGGCGCGATCGTGTCGCTGGACTGGGCCGACCCGCCGGAGTCCTGGCGCTGGGCCGGGCCCGAGTGGACCGGGCGAGCACCGCAGCACCCTTCCGGCGGCGTATCGGGCCTCACGATCGAGGTAACCGATCCCGCCGGTGCCGCCGCGCGCTGGGCCGGCGTGCTTGGGCTGACGTTTACCGACGAGGGCGGCACGGCAACCATCCGGCTCGAGCACGCCCGCCAGGACCTGCGCTTCGTGCGGGCCGCTTCGGCCGACGGCGAAGGCATTACCGAGGTCAGGCTCACCACGGAGCGTCCGATACCGGCGGTTGAGATTGGCGGCGTCCGGTTCGTTTCGACAGTACGAGCAACGGGAGGCGAACCGGCGTGACGCGACTCGACACGGGAACCGAGGACCTCATGGCCGAGGTTGACGACGGTGTTGCGGTCCTCACCATGAACCGCCCGGACCGGCGCAACGCCATGTCCGAGGCCATGATGACGGCCATGGAGCGGGTGCTCGGCGATCTCGAGGTCGACGCCGCTGTCGGCTGCGTGGTGCTCACCGGAGCAGGCGGTGCCTTCTGCGCCGGCGGCGACGTGAAGGCCATGGCGGAGCGGCCGGCCGAGGAGCGGGGGCAGACCCTCGACGCCGCCATCCATCGGCAGCGGCTGCGTCAGCGCGCCACCAGCGGCCGGCTCTGGCAGATGCCCAAGCCCACCATCGCCGCGATCAGCGGGCCCGCCGCGGGCGCGGGCTTGTCGCTGGCGCTGGCCTGCGACCTGCGGTATGCCGTCGAGGACGCGGTCCTCACCACCGCGTTCGCCCGGGTTGCCTTCTCGGGTGATTACGGCGGGACATGGTTCCTGACCCGGCTGGTGGGCAGCGCCAAGGCTAAGGAGCTTTACTACTTCTCTGACCGGCTGTCTGCAGCCGACGCCGAGCGCCTCGGAATCGTCAACGCGGTGTTCCCGGCAGCAGACTTCGACCTTGAGGTAGGCCGCCGGGCCCGGCGCCTGGCTGAGGGACCACTGCTCGCCTACCGCTACATGAAAGAGAACCTCAACCGCGCGGTCAACGGTGAGCTCGGCGAGTGCATGGACATCGAGGCCACCCACCACGTCCACGCCGGTCTAACGCAGGATCACCGCGAGGCAGCGAAAGCGTTCGTGGAGCGGCGCGAGCCACACTTCACCGGCCGCTGACTGTCTCCTCGAGCCGCACCTGGGCGTCATGAGCCAGGAGCGTCATACCGCGGCCGGAGTGTAGCCGCGCGGTCCACCTCATCCGCCGTGAGAAGTGGCACCATCCGGTTGACCACCATGCCGCTGGCAGCAGCCGCCATTGCCGTGGCCGCGGCTGCGGCGTTGTCGGGCAGGTCGCAGACGATATACGAGTCATCCGAGCCAAGAGCGAAATAAAAGCCCTCCAGCGTCCCGCCAGCATCGGCGAGGACTCGCCGTGCCGCCTCGACCCGGGCAGTGCCGCCCTTTGCGATCAGGCCCTTGACGCCTTCTGCGGTGTAGGACGCGATCGTCAGATATTTCGGCATCGTTGTTCCCCCCAGTTGCGCCCGCGTATATGCAGGAATATCCGCGGCGGCGCGGCTCAAACCTGGCAGGCACCCGCCAGCCGCCAGACGAGTGGTCAGGCTGCCGCTGTGACCGTGCGCCGCGGGCCGGGCAGCTCGCGGCGTCCCCGACGGGAGCGCCGCGCCCAGCTGAGTGGCGCTTCCCCGCGACGTGACAGGGTGGCTGCGTGCTGATCGTGATCGCGGGCCTGCCCGGAAGTGGCAAGAGCGCCGTAGCCGACGATCTTGCGCGAGCCCTGAGCTGTGCGGTGCTCAGCGTCGACCAGGTGGCGGCTGCACTGTGGCGTGCCGGGATCAGTACGACGCAGCCGACGCCATGCCGCCTACCTTGCCGTCGAGGCGTTAGCGGCAGAGCAAGCGTGCTCCGCCGCCGTGCGGAGTTCCCGCCGGGGACCGACGAGCCTGGTCCTTGACTTCGCCAACGACCGTCACGAGAACCTGACGCACGCCGCCCGCTACCTGCGCGGCCCAGCCGGCGAAGCTGCCCAGCGCCACGACCGCGGGTGATCCTGGCTCGGTGACAGGATGTGCGAAGCAGGTGTCGGTGACCAGCAGCCGGATCAGTCGCTGGCGCGGTGGGCACCGGTGATGAAGATGGCAACGACTGCGGGCTCGGCTCCGCGGTTCGTCCAGCGGTGACGCGTCCCGTTCTGCACCACGGTGTCGCCCGCCCGCAGCACCTTCTCGGCCCCGTCGTCCAGCTCGAGGATCACCTCACCGGAGAGGACTACCTCGAAGTCGATCGTGTCGGTGGCGTGCATGCCCGGGTTGTCCGGCTCGAGATGGCTCAGCAAGCCCGGCAGCTTCGCTTCCATCTCCGCCAGCGCCGCCTCGAGGTCGAGGTCGGCAGGGATCGCCGACTGCGCCGGCAGCACGGTGAAGAACCCGAAGCGGTAACCGCCAACGGGAGGGTAGTAGCTGGGTTGCGCGGTCGGGCCGCCCTCGTCAGGAAACGTCGGCGCGTGATCCGCCCCCCACAACAGGTGGAACTCTGCGCCTGGTATCAACGCGACCGTTACCGGATCGACCGGCTCGTCCGAAGCGAATACGGCCTTCCCGGCGGTGTCATGACCCGTGACGACGCGGCGGATGCTCATGCTGATCCCCTTCCGATCTCATGGTTTCCCGAGGCGGGCAGACAGGATGGCAGCAGCCCGGCTTCGCGGCCGATCTCGGCGCGCAGCGCGCTGACCGAGCCGAGCAGCCCGGCTCGGAGTAGCCCTGGCACCACAGCTGCGTGCAGGCCAGGATGCCGGGCAGGAACCTGGCGCGCTGCCCGGCGGTGCCGAACATCAGCAGCGTCGGGCCCAGCAGCTGCTCGCCGATGTGGCCGACCCGGCCGGGAGCGCCCGCGCGGGCATACTCCTCGTAGAAGATCAGCTGGTGGCGCCATGGCAGGCCGCGGCCGCCGTCGCTGGCTGGCCAGCCGAGCCCGATCCAGCCGCCCTCGCCGAGGCGCCGCTCCCAGGCCATCCGCTCGGGCACGAACTCGTGCTCGCGGCCCGGCCCGCCGGTGCCGACGAGCCGGGCGAACTCGCCGGTGAGGTTTGCGGCGAGCCAGCCGCGCACCTCGGCGCGGAAGGCGTCCTCGTCGGGCGCCAGCACCGGTCAGCTCCCCCGCCGGCCGGCTACGCCTCGGCCCGGCGCACGCGCCGGTGCGAGGAGTACGCCGGTGAATGCCGGTCTGGTGTAGCCAGAGGTGCACCAGACCGGCATCCATGGCGGCCGCGATCGTGTCCGGCTCACTGCTCCCCCGGCTGTTCGTCCGGTTCACCCTGTTCATCCCGCTGCCGCGCGTCCCGCATGGACCGGGCGTCGTGGCCGGCCAGCGAGTCCGCTCCGATCTCGGCGTTGTGCGCGTGCGCGAGGTGGTGCAGGCCGAACACCGAGTCCATGCCGACCTGCAGGCCCATGGCGTCCTCCGCCTGGTTGACGGCCTTCTTCGTGAGCGCGAGGCCGAGCCGGGGCATCGCGCTGATCTTGGTGGCCAGCGCGGTCACCTCCGCGGTCAGGTCATCGCGCGGCACCACACGGTTGATCATGCCGAGCTCATAAGCCCGCGTCGCGCCGATCCGCTCGCCGAGGAACAGGAACTCCTTGGCATGGCGCGGTCCCATCACCCACGGGTGGGCAAAGTACTCCACGCCGGGGATACCCATCCGCACCACCGGGTCGGCGAAGAACGCGTCCTCACCGGCCACGATGAGATCGCACACCCAGGCGAGCATCAGGCCGCCGGCGATGCACGCGCCATGCACCTGCGCGATCACCGGCTTCGGCAACTCCCGCCAGCGCCGGCACATGCCGAGATAGACCTCCTGCTCGCGCGCGTACCGGCTGTCCCCGCCGAGCTTGCCGACGTGGTCCCACCACAGCCCCGCGCGCCGGTCGAAGGTCCGGTCGATGTCCCGGTCCGGCGTGCCGATGTCGTGCCCGGCGGAGAAGTGCTTGCCCGCGCCCGCGAGCACGACCACCGCGACGTCGTCGTCGGCCGCGGCCCGGTAGAACGCGTCGTCGAGCGCGTAGGTCATGGCCGAGTTCTGCGCGTTGCCGTACTCCGGCCGGTTCATGGTCACCCTGGCGATCGGGCCCTCGACCGCGTACCTGACGACGTCTGCAGGCATGGGCTCACTCCTCTCCGCTAGCCTCGTCGGGCCCGGATCCGTCCTCCATGCCGAGCCGCTCCTGGCCGGCCCGCTCCTGGCCGGCCCGCTCCTGGCCGAGCCGCTCCTGGCCGGCCCGCTCCTGGCCGGCCCGCTCCTGGCCGAACGACTGGCGCAGCCGGCCGGACACGCCGGAGAGGTTCAGCTCGAACGTGTAACCCTGCTCGTACCGGTAGCTGCGCTTGACGTCCCACGGGTCGATCCCGTTGAACGCCTCCTTGGCCAGCCGGATGACCGCGGGGTCCTTGGCCGCGATCTGGGCCGCGACCTCCAGCGCCGCGGTGCGCAGCTGCGGGCGCGGCACCACGCGCAGTACCGACCCGAACGCGTGCAGGTCGGCCGCCGTCGCGGTCGCCGAGGTGTACATCATGGCCCTGGCCTTGTGCTGCGGGACCAGACGGGACAGGTGGGTGGCGGCGCCGAGAGCGCCGCGGTCGACCTCGGGCAGGCCGAACGTGGCGTCCTCGCTCGCGACGATCAAATCCGCGTTGCCGACCAGCCCGATTCCCCCGCCCAGGCAGAAGCCGTGCACCGCGGCGATCACCGGCACCGCGCACTCGTATACGGCCGCGAACGCCGCGAAGCAGCCCCGGTTGGCGCCGATCAGCGCGGCGAAGCCGGCGTCGGCCTGGATCTCCCTGATGTCGACGCCGGCGCTGAATCCGCGGCCCTCGGCGCGCAGCACGACGACCCGGACCTGCTGGTCGGCGCCGGCTGACCGGATGGCGTCGGCGAGCTCGAACCAGCCTGCCACCGGCAGCGCGTTCACCGGCGGGTGATCGATCACGACCTCGGCGACGCCGTCCGCCCGCGTGCTGGTGATCATGCGGCCCTCCGTCACGGATGCTGGCTGGAGACCGAGACGACCTCCCCGGTCAGATACGACGAGTAGTCGCTGGCAAGGAACACGATCACGTCGGCCACCTCCCATGGCTCGGCCGCCCGGCCGAACGCCTCGCGCGCCGCCAGCTCGGCGAGGAACTCCTCGCTCGACACCTTCGCCAGGTGCGCGTGCATCGCGATGCTCGGCGACACGGCGTTGACCCGGACTCCCGCCGGGGCGGCCTCGAGCGCCGCGCACCGGGTGAGCGCCATCACCCCGGCCTTGGCCGCCGCGTAGTGCGCCTGACCGGGCTGCGCCCGCCAGCCGAGCACCGACGCGTTGTTGACCACCACGCCGCTGCCGCGCGGGATCATGTGCCGCAACGCGGCCCTGGTGCAGCGGAACGTCCCGGTCAGGGTCACATCGAGGACACTGCTCCACTGCTCGTCGGTCATCTCGACCAGCGGCGCGTCCCCGCCGAGGCCGGCGTTGTTCACCGCGACATCCAGCCGGCCGTACTCGCCGACGGCTGTGTCGAAAAGCCGCTGCACCTGCTCCTCTGACGTCACGTCGCAGACCAGGGCCAGCGGCCGCTCGCCGCCGATCTCGGCCAGCCGCTCCGCCGCCTCGCCGAGACGGCGTTCGTGCCGGTCGCTGATGACCACCCGAGCACCCTCCTCGGTGCAGCGGCGGGCCGTCGCGAAACCGATGCCGGTGCCAGCCGCCGCCGTGACGACCACGGTGCGGCCCGCGAGCAGGCCGTGGCTCGGGTGCGGCCTGGGCGCGGGCCCGGTCGGCGTGTCGGCCATCGTCAGCAGGCCTCCTGGGTCGGTTTCGTCCTCATCGTCCCACTGCACCTGCCAGCCGCTGCCGGTGATCGCGAAGACTTCGCGTCCGCCGAAGACCTTGCGTGCACATAGCACGCGAAGTCTTCGCGATCACGACGGGCCGGCCGGCGTGGCGAGCCGCTCGAGTACCGCGCTGGCCTCCGTGACGATCCGCTCGACCAGCTCGGCGCAGCTGGGCAGGTCGTCGATGACGCCGGCAACCTGACCGCTCGCGAGCGTGCCCAGGTCGGTCCGCCCGTCAACCATGCTCGCGCGCAGCATCATCGGGGTGTTGGCCGCCATGATCACCTGCGTCCAGCCGAGCTCGCGGCTGCGCTTCATCGCGAGGCCCTCGGAGACGATCTCGCGCCAGGACGCGCCGGACATCCGACGGAACGCGACCGCGTGCCCGACCGAGCGGCGGAGCCGGGCCAGCGGGCGACCGCCGAGCAGCTGCTCGACCAGCTCGGTGCGCAGCACCCGCTGCGGGACGCCGTCCAGCACGGTGGTGACCACGGTGTCCGTCACCGTCCGCCGGAGGTACTCCGCCTTCACCGACTCCGGCACCGGGCTGTCGCTGGTGAGCAGGAACCTGGTGCCCATTGCGATGCCAGCCGCGCCGTAGCCGAGCGCCGCGACCAGGCCGCGGCCGTCGCTGAAGCCGCCGGCCGCGATGACCGGCAGGTCGACCGCGTCGACCACCTGCGGCAGCAGGATGGACGTGGGGACGGCGCCGGTGTGGCCACCGCCCTCCGCGCCCTGGGCGATGACCGCGTCGACTCCCCAGGCAGCGACCTTCTCGGCGTGCCGCCTGGCTCCGACCGTCGGCACGACCACCAGCCCGTCGTCGCGCAGCGAGCGGACAACCCGCTCATCCGGCGCCAGCGCGAACGAGGCCACCCGCACGCCGTGCTTCACCAGCAGGCTGGCGCGCTCAGCCACGTCCGGGGCGTCGCCGCGCAGGTTGACGCCGAACGGCCTGCCGGTGAGCTCGCGCGTGCGGGCGATAGCGGCATCGGTCTCGGCGAGGGTCAGCGTGCCGGCAGCCAGGATGCCGAGGGCGCCGGCGTTCGCGGTCGCGGCGGTCAGCTCCGGCGTCGATACCCAGCCCATGCCGGTCTGCACGATCGGGTAGTCCACCCCGAACAGCTCGCAAACCGCCGTGCGCAAGGCCGGATGCGGCGTCCGCGCGCTCCGCCCTCCGCCACAAGGCGCCGACGGCTGGCTCACCCGCGCACCTCGCCGTCACGGAGCCCCGCCGGGTCGATGACCTCGCGGACCAGCCGCAGCTCGGCCTGCGTCGGCAGCCGGGTCTCCGGCACCGCACCGTCGACAGCCAGCTCGAACCCGGTGGCGGCGACCACCTCGTCCACCGCCACTCCCGGGTGCACAGAAACCAGCCGCATGCTGTGGTCCGGCCCGCCGAAGTCGAGCACGGCCAGGTTGGTCACCACCAGGCGCAGGTCGAGGAACGCCGCCGCAGCGGGGCCTGCGGCCCGGCCGCGGTCGTAGCCGACCCCGGAAACCATGTCGACCCGCGACACGAAAACCCGGGGCAGGTGCCTCGGCACCCAGTAGCTCGTCGGGTGGTTCACGGTGTTGCCCGGCGCGCCGCGCACGCCCAGCAGCTGCCGGGCCGGTCTCGCGTGGTCGCCGATGGCGGAGATGTTGGCGTTGCCGTACCGGTCGATCTGAGCCGGGCTCATCATCACGTGCCGACGGCCCGCCCACACCAGGTCGAAGACGGACCGGAACGGGATCCAGCCCTCGACCGCGCCGGACGCCGGCTGGCCGAGCGCCCACGTGCCCGAGATGTAGCGCGCCTCGCCGTCCGTCAGCAGCAGATCGGGCTCGAATGTGGCCCGGGCCAGCCGCGCGCCCGCGGTCGGGATCAGGCCCATCGGGCTCGCGGCGATCTCGCCGTCACCGCGCCACGCCTCGGCGCAGGCGACCACGCAGATCTCGGCCCGGCTCGCGCCGCCATCGGGCGGCGACCCGGCGCCGGTCGCCGCGCGAGCAGCGCCAGCAGCAGCGCCAGCAGCAGCAGCAGCAGTGCCCGCGGACTCGGTCAGGCCGGTCACGCGCTCGCCTCCGCGCCCAGCTCCGCCACCGCGGCCTGGTAGGCGAGCTCGTCGCCGCTCAGGTAGGTGGCCGCGAACCG
>JBOHCP010000216.1:0-8162 GCA_050698875.1 Streptosporangiaceae bacterium
GGCTTGGGACTGGATCGTTTCGGCATCGGATGTTCCTCTCGTCGGTTGCTCTGGTGAGCTGACCGGGCCGGGAACTTCCGATGGGCGGGGTAGTCAGTCCTGAGAGATATGGCCCCGACGAGAGGGGCGGGCACATCCCGAAGATGTGCCGAAACGTTGCTCTGCTACCACACCGGCCAGGCCAGCGTGACCCCTTCAGGATACCGCTTCCGCCTGACCGACAAGTGGAACGGCCAGCCGGGCAAGTCAGGGTTCACGGCGGGTGTCGCCGCTGGTGGTGTCGGTCTTGGGGTGCTGGGTGTCGGCGCGGTCCAAGGCCATCTGGATGAACAGCCGTGCCAGCAGCCGCGGGTCGAGCGGGTCGCGGCGGATCGCCCGAATCCGCCAGCTCGGCTCTGGCCGGCCAGCCGATCGACGGCGTTGCTTCGATGCCGTCATGGCTGATCCTCGGCCTCTGGCTCGCTGCGGCGAAGGAACTCGGCTTCGGCCTGGGCGCGGTGGTTCACGTCGGCGATCACGAACGCGACGAACTCCTCGTCCCGGTTGACGATCGCCGTCTCCGCCATCGGAGGGGTGATTTGTTCGCCGGGCCAGACGGTCTGGCGGGTCGGTCGGTCCCGGTCCAGGCGGGTGCCCGACAGGGCGACCCATTCGCGGAGGCGGGTTTGGGCGGCGTGGAAGTCGGCCAGCCAGCCGATCGGGGCGGAGGCGTGCTGGGCAGGGTCGTAGGCGCCGAGCCAGTGCAGGTGCAGGGCCGACAGCTCCCAGACCAGCTCGGGGTGACGATGCCAAGCGGGCGGGATGATCGAGGTGGGCAGCCCGAACTCGTGCCGTAGCCAATCGACCCACTCGTTGAGCGCCAGCCACTCGTACTCGGCGTCCTCCGCGGTCAGGGTGCGCCAGTTGACCGGGTGCGGCACGTCCGTCTCGGTCGCGTCGTCTGCGATCTCGGCGGTGATCTCGTCCGGCTCGGGCTCCAGTCCGCTGCCGGGATCGCTGGCCCAATCGTAAGGACGGTCGCTGGGCGGCTCGGGAGTCTGGTCGCTCATGGCGATCAGCACCCAAGGCCGTCGTGCTCGGCCGCGGTCTGCTCCGCCGCCGAGCGGGTGGTGTTGCGGCTGGCGGAGTCACGCTCGGCTGCCGGTGCCGCCCGCTCGGCACGGGGCCGGCGATCGACGGTGTAGGTGGTGAGGTTCGGGTCGTGACTCAGGCGCTTGGCGACGAACTGCTCATCAGTGCGCTCCTGCCCGTCAACGACGCGGGTGTAGTCGCGGACGTAGCCTTGGGCGAGGAAGTTGTCACCTTTCTGGAATCGCTCAGCGGACAGCTCGGCGCCCTTGCCGAACTGCACGAGATCGTGGAACGTCGGCTCCAGCTCGGTGAAGCTGCCGTTGTCCTCGCGGCGGTAATGCTGGATGCCGATGCGGGCGTAGAGACGTGCCTCGCCATCGTCGTTGAACGTCAGTCTCGGGTCGCTGGCGACGAACCCGTTGATCGACGGTGAAGTCTTGATCGCCACGATGTACCTCCCAGGCTCGGGTCAAATGAGCGAGCACCAGGCGGTGCTCCACCCGAGAGGTGCGCCACCACTCCCTCCCACTCGACGGCCGGCCGGCGGGCAGATCAGGCGGCGGTGCGCAATGCCTGCTCGATCCGGCGACGTTGCGCGGCGAGTTGGTTGGCGTCTTTGCGGCCGGTCCAGGGGCGCAGGTCGGTCACGATCGGCGGCGCGGCGCGCAGGAGGATCGTGCCGAGCCCGAACGGCATCGTGCGTAGCGCGTCCGGCGGGAGGATCGGCACTCTGCGGATTGAGCGTTGATGGGACCGGCCGCCGGTGGCGTCGGTGGTGGTCGAGTCGGTCGTCTCGTCCCGCTCGCCGATCAGGGTGGACAGGTCTTGCAGGTCGCGGCTGTTGGACTCCCCGCCGAGGATGACCTTGACGATCGCGGTGTCGGAGATCGCGGCGGCCTGGTTCTCGCCCCACTTCTGCCGGGCCTGCGCCATCGACTGCAACACCGTGAGGGTCGTGATCCCGGTCCCGCCCCCATCCGCCATGAGCGTGGGCAGGGACGGCAGCGGCGCGAGGCTGGCGATCTCATCCAATGCGAGCAGCAGCGGTGGGTCGAGGCGGGCACCGGGTGACCGCGCGGCGTGCCGGCGGGCGGTCTCGGTCAAGTCCTCGATGAACGCCGACACCAACGCCGCCGATGCGCCCGCCCCGGCGCCAGTGGCGAGCAGGTAGAGGGTGCCGTTCTCTCGGAGGAAGGTGTCGGGGTTGAAGCCCTCACCCTCCCGAGGGGTCACGGCATCGAGGACGCGCGGGTCCGCTAGGGCGTTGAACGCGAGGCCGACGCCTTGCCAGATCGAGTCGCGGGTGCGGGGGTCGGAGTCGATCATCGACTCCAGCGAGTCCGCCCACCCTTCCGCCGCCCGGCGATCGGACTGCAAGACGTGAACGACATCGGCTGCCGCGGTTGGGTTGAGCGCCCACTGATACAACGTCCGGGCGTCGCGGCCGTCGAGGGCGGCGGCGTGCAGCAAGGCTTGGATCGCGGCGGCGGTCTTGCCTCCCCAGAACCCGCCGCCCTCCACACCACCGCCGCCGAGGCCGGTACCGGCGGCGAGGCCGGTGGCGCGGATCATCGCCGTCAACGGGTCCTCGCAACCGCGGACCGGGGACCACCGCAGCCCGGCAGGAAGGCCGGGCGCCAAATGCTGTGGGTCGAACACTGCGACCGGCCCAACCTTCTGCCGGGCAGTGAGGGTCACGGTCAGGTTGTCGGGGCGGGCCGAGGTCGTCAGCACCGCGCCGGGCGCGTCCAAGATCGCGTTGATGACGATGTGGAGGCCCTTGCCGGAGCGGGGTGGCCCGATCAGCAGCATCGAGTCCTCGACCGACGCCCACACCTGCCGGCCCTTGAATCGGCCGAGCAGGTACCCGACCTCGGCCGGCGACGGATGATGCAGCGAGGGCCGCAGGGTGGCCGCCCGGTGGCGCAAGGCTCGGCCGGAGGCGACCTTGCGGACCTGCGCGGCGCTGCCAAGGCCGGCCCGCCTGCGCGGATCGTCGCCGGAGTCGTGCAAGCGGACCAGCCAGACGACGAGCCACACGACCAGGCCGACCGCGATCAGAAGGACGGCGACGACGGCCCAATAGGCGAGCGGGCTCAGCCCCGGCGCCCGCAACGCGGCCGCGGGCCGGGTCGGATGGGCGAGCACAGCCAGCCCAGCGCCGAGGCTCCCGGCCGGATAGCGGGTGCTGGTGATCCAGGCGGCGATCGTGCCCGACACGCGCAATAGGCCGGCCAGCACCCCGAGCGTGGCGAGCACCCCGAGGCCGAGGTTGATCGCGGTGTCGTTGCCCGACCGGGCCGTCTGCCCGGTCACCGCCGCCACCACCGGCTCGGCCGGGCCGGTCGGTTCGGGAGGCTGCCCCTGACGATCGTTCCCGACGCCGAGCCCAACAACAGGACCTCGCTGGCCTGTCGCGGCGGCTTCGGTGCGTCGGTGAGGGACGCCGCGCCGTCTTGGCCGGCGCGGGTGATCGTGGCGACGACCGCGACCAGCACGGTCTCGCCCGGCAGGAACCCCTCGCCCCGTACCAGCGGGCCGTCGTCCGCTGCGGTTTCGGTCCGCTCTGGCGCCTCGCCCGTGTCGGGTTCGGGGATGCGGGGTTGGAGGATGTCCGCGTAGCGCGACCCGTCCGATTCGCGGACCTCGACCCGGACCGGCCCGCCGACTTGCTCGGCGATGCTCGCCAGCACGGCGCCCAGCTCGTCCCGGCCGATCGGCCCCTCCGGGCAGTCGCTCCCGTCGTGGTGGTCGAGGACGATCCGTGCTTGGCCGCTGTCATCGACGGTGACGACCGCCTGCGGCAGTACCACCGGCACCACCACGGCCGGGGACCGATCGAGCCGGGTGTCAGGCGCGCCGTGGCGGGCGCGCGTCAGCGTGCCGTCGCTGCCGTCGGGTTGTTCTGCTGATCCCATGTCCGGTAGGTGCGTGGGACCGTCCACCTGCCAGTGCGTGCGCAGCTAGGCCGCGGACCTTGCGACGTGGCTGCGAACTTCACCGTTGCCCGGTTGAGTCGCGCATCCGCGCGGTGGTGTCGAACATGGTCAGCTCGGCCGGATGAAGCTGATGCTGCACAACGAACGAGCGGTCTTTGATCCGCCACAGTCCTTGCCCGGTGCCGAGTTGGGGGAGCATCTTCTGCTCGGTGCCGGTGAGGTTGAGCATCGCGGCGGTGGTGCCGAGCTGATCGGACTCCTGGCGGTAGATGATCCGCGTCTCCGCATTTGCCAACAGGGAGCTGGCGAGGGCGTGGGCGGCGGTGCCTTGGTCGCCTACGTTGTCGAGGTCGGTGAGCTTGTGGAAGATCAGCATGTTCGCGATCCCGAGATACCTGGCGAGCCGCCAGTGCGCGTCCATCCGCCGCAGCAGGGCGGGGTGTTGCATGAGCTGCCACGCCTCGTCGTAGATCACCCACCGCTGCCCGCCGTTCGGGTCCAGCAGCGCGGACTCCATCCACGCCGAGGCGCAAGTCATAAGCACCGAGATCAGCGCGTTGTTCTCCGCCACCCGCGACAGATCGAGGCTGACCATCGGCAGGTCGGGATCGAACGCGACCGTGCTGGGGCCGTCGAAGATGCCCGCGAGATCACCGGCCACCAATCTGCGCAGGGCGTGCCCAACGATCCGGCCGTCCTCCGCCAACCGGGCATCGCTGCCTGCGTCGGGGTTGAGGATGCGGTCAACGACCATCGGCAGGATCGGCGTCCGCCACGAACTGACTGCGGCGTTCAGCGCGATGTCTACTGCGGTGTGCTCGACCGGCGACAGCGGCCGGCCGAGCACGGTTTCGGTCAAGGCGCCGATCAGGTCACGGCGGCGGGCGGTGACCATCGCGGCCCACTCCACATCCGACACCCCGAGGGGCGGCGGCCAGCCAGCCAAGCCGTCCAAGAGAGCCAGCCGTGGGTACGGCGGCTCGGACCGACTCCCACCGATCCCGCCCGGCGAGCGGCCTGGGAGCAGCAGGTCCGCACCATCGCCGCCTACCGCGACCGCCACGCGATAACCGTCCCCGACTCGCTCGGACCCACGCCGAGCGGCGAAGGTCAACGGCTCGACTACCAGCGCGCCGACACGGCCGCCCGGCGGGCACAGGCCACCGCCAACGAGGACATGCGGCGGCGCGGACCGGAGCAGCAGATCGACTCGGGCCGCGACCTCAGCCGATGACAAGCAGCGCCGGCCGACTCCACGCACTCTGGGTACCTCGGAACACAGTTCCGTCCGGCTTCCAGCAGCGCTATTCTGAGTAGAGGCAGAGAATATCTATCGACGCTTCGGCGCTGCACCCGGCTTCGGTCTGGGTTGCCCTCTTTTCTGGATTGCCACTCCCGCAACTGACACGCCTTGGCGTGTCTGACCAGAAAGAGGGCCGTCATGATCTTCGCAGCCAGTTGGGCACTCAGCTCCCGCCTCTACGGCCTGGCGCAGCGATTCTGCCCGAGCAACATCGTCATCCGCCGCGTCCACACCCGCACCGGCATCAAGTGGGGTCCGCTTGTCGGCCTCGGTGGGGTCGTCGTCTACGGGCTGGTCATGGTCACCACCGGGACGATCGTCCGTGACGGCGGGCCGGGCTGGGTCAACCTGTTCTTCATCATCGGGTTCTGGAACACCCTCCGATTCGCCTGGCTGATCCCCGTCTCGGTCGTCCGCCTGTTGCGGGTCCGCCACCAAGAGAAGGTGCTGCTGCGCGACTGGCAGCGCACCCGCCCTGGCGACCCAGCCCCAGCCGAGGCCGGGCGCATGGACGCCCGTGTACCGGCCGCTCAGGCGTCATGAGCGCCGAGGACTGGTCACCGAGTGACCTGCCCGCCGTCTCCTACATCCGCGTCGCACCCACTACCAGCGATGAGGCGGCACGCGAGGCGGAGCGCCAGCGGGCGCAGATCGCTCTCGCCGCGCAGCGTCTCAAGTTGCGGATGGCCGACGAGTTCGTTGATGTCGGCTATTCGGGGATGAGCATGGACCGCCCCGACCTGCGCCGCCTACTCGATCACGTGGCCGCTCATCGGGTCGGCTTCTGCGTGGTCGCCACCCGTGACCGGCTCTCGGAGGAACCCCGAGCACATGGCCGACATTGACGAGGCCCTGGACGATGGGCTGGTCTCGATCGTCATCGCCGCCGATCACACCGGCGCCGCAGCGAACTGACCGCACTCCACGATCGCTGTCGGCAGCGCTTGATGTAGCGGTGCCGCCGCTACCCGAGTGCCGGAGGCGTCTGCCGACGACGGTATTCGGTGGGTGAGACGCCGTAGTGGGCGTGGAAGCACTGGCTGGCGTGAAACTGGTTTCGCCAGCCGACCGAGCGGGCGGCCTCGGCAACTGACAGGTCCGTAGAGACCAACAGCCGCGCCATCCGCTCAACCCGCATCTTGCGCAGGTATGCCATCGGGCTCATCCCCACGGTAGCGTCGAAGGACCGCACAAGCTGAGAGCGCGACAGATGGACTTCTTCGGCGAGAGTCGTGAGTGTCCACGGCTCGGCCAGACGGGTGCGCAACATGCTAACTGCGACCACGACGTGACCACGCACGACGCCATGCTGCGAGTTCGGGACGACATGATCGTCTGCCGCACCGGCCTGGGCATGAGCGTCGTTCGGCGGCTCTGAGTTCGTTGTGCGACAGCCTGGTTTCATTGCGCTGCTCAGGTCGAAGCAGTGCCTTGATGGCTCGGCGTTCGTCCATCGCTTGGTATCCCTCGGCCGCCTTGTCGAGGGGTAGGGTCAGGTCAAAGACTTTGCCGGGGTTGATCTGTCGGTTTTCGATGAGACGGATCAGCTCGGGTAGGAAGCGACGGACGGGGGCGGGACCGCCGAGTAGGTGAACCTCGGCGTAGAACAGCTCTTGGCCTGGCAGTTGGACTCCGTGGGAGACGCCGACGTAGCCGACGTGCCCGCCGGGGCGGGTGGAGCGGATGGCTTGCATCATCGACTCCTGGGTGCCGACGGCCTCGATCACGCTGTGCGCGCCGTACCCGTCGGTGAGGTCTTTGATCCGGGCGACGCCCTCATCGCCGCGCTCGGTCACGATGTCAGTAGCGCCGAACTGTCGGGCGAGCTGTTGGCGTGGTTCGTGGCGGCTCATGGCGATGATCCGCTCGGCGCCGAGTTGTCTGGCGGCCAGGATGGCGAGCAGGCCGACGGCTCCGTCACCGACCACGGCGACCGTGTTCCCTGGCTGCACGTTGGCGGCGACCGCGCCGAACCAGCCAGTGCCGAGCACGTCAGAGGCGGCCAGCAGATCGGGCACCAGATCATCGGAGGGGATGTCGGAGGTGGCGACGAGGGTGCCGTCGGCGAGCGGGACGCGCAGGTATTCGGCTTGGGCGCCTCCGGCTCCCACGTACTCGACGTGCGCGCAGCGGGACTGGTAGCCGGCCTGGCAGATCGGGCAGGTGTTGTCAGAGGCCATGAATGAGCCGATCACGAACTGCCCCGGTTCGATGGTGGCGACTTCGCTGCCGGTTTCTTGGACGACACCGACGTACTCGTGGCCCATCGGCGTGGGTTGGTCGGCGAAGTCGATCCCTCGCCAGGGCCACAGGTCAGAGCCGCAGACGCAGGTGGCGGACAGCCGGATGATCGCGTCGGTCGGCTCGATGATGGTGGGGTCCGGACGTTGCTCGACGCGAACGTCGCCCGGCGCGTACATGATTGCTCCGCGCATGGCGGGAGCCTCCTTTTCAGTTTCAGGCGATCTGTTCGATGGCCGCGGCTGCGGTGTTGTATTGGTCGTCGGTGACCTTCTCCAGCCAGGCGGTGCCGTCGGTGCCGTCATCGGCACCTTCGAGCATCGCCAGGTGGCTCATGAAATCGGTCGGAGTGGCGCCGTGCCAATGCTCCTGGTCGGGCGGGGTGTAGATCGTGTCGCCGGGGTGAGCGACGATTACCTCGCCGTCACGGGTCCCGAGTAGTGCGACACCCTCGGTGATGTGAAGGGTCTGCCCGAGAGCGTGGGAGTGCCAGTCGGTCCGGGCGCACGGGATGAAATGCACGCAGGACACGATCATCTTCGAGCCTTCGCGGCGGGGGTTGATCGAGTCCACGTACACGTCGCCGGTGAATCGCTCCGAGGGGGCTT
>JBOHCP010000217.1:0-8142 GCA_050698875.1 Streptosporangiaceae bacterium
GATCTCCGCCTCCGGGGGCGGCCGCGGCGGTGGCGCCGCGCAGCGCGGCGTATCGCTGACCGGCGGTGCGACCGGCGGCGGCTGGCTGGCCGGCGTGCCCGCCTCGCCCGAGCTACTGGCTAAGGTGGCCGCGCTGCCGCCGGCCGACGAGTCACCGGGTGTCGACCAGGCGTTCGCCCGGGCACCTGAGCAGCACTTCACCCTCCGCCGCCTGCTCCGGCCCTTTGCCATCGCGCTGCTCATCGGCCTGATCCTGGACGCCCTCGACGCGATCGCCAGTACGGTGATGCCGCTGCTGGTCCGCGGCGGGATCGACAACGGCGTCGAGCGGACCGCGCTCAGCGCCAGCGCCCGGTTCCACGCCATCGCCCTGGTCTCGGTCATCGGCCTGGCGATCGTGCTGGCCGACTGGGCAGTCAACTGGCAGCAGACCAAGGTGGTCGGCCGCAACGGCGAGCGGCTGCTCTACACGCTGCGAGTGAAGATCTTCGCCCACCTGCAGCGGCTCGGCCTCGACTTCTACGAGCGCGAGCTGACGGGCCGGATCATGACCAGGATGACGACCGACGTCGACGCGCTCTCGTCGTTCTTCCAGACCGGCCTCATCACCATGGTGAACTCGGTGCTGACGTTCTTCGTCGTTCTGGTGCTGATGCTCATCATCAACGTGCGGCTCGGGCTGATCCTCTGCCTGGTGCTGCCGGTGCTCATCGTCGCCACGGTGGTGTTCCGGCGCAAGTCGTCGCGTGCCTACTCCGAGGCCAGGGAGAGGGTCAGCGTCGTCAACGCCGATCTGGCCGAGAACGTGGCGGGCCTGCGGGTAGCCCAGGCCTACCGCAGGGAACAGGTCAACTCGCAGCGGTTCGCGGGCCTGTCCGGTGCCTACCGGGTGTCTCGGCTGCGGGCCCAGCGGATGATCGCCGTGTACTTCCCCTTCGTGCAGGCGCTGTCGACGATCGGCGGCGCGGTCGTGCTGCTGGCCGCCGCGAGCGAGGTCCACAGCGGCGCGATCACGGTGGGCAGCCTGATCGCCTACCTGCTCTGGGTGGACTCGCTGTTCGCGCCCGTGCAGCAGATGTCCCAGGTGTTCGACGGCTTCCAGCAGGCCAACGTGGGACTAGAGCGGATCAAGGGCCTGCTGCAGACGCCGACCAGCACCCCAGAGGCCGAGCATCCGGTGCGGCCCGGCTCGGACAGCGACCCCTGGAACCCGCGCCGTGCTAGCTCGGCGGGCGACGCAAGGAACCCGCGCCGTGCTAGCTCGGCGGGCGACGCAAGGAACCCGCGCCGTGCTAGCTCGGCGGGCGACGCAAGGAACCCCCGCCGGGCTGGCCGGCTCCGCGGCGCGATCGAGCTCCGCGACGTGCACTTCGGCTACGCCGGGCAGCGCACCGAGGCCATCGGCGGCGTGAGCCTGTCCATCGCGCCCGGCGAGACCGTCGCGCTCGTCGGCCAGACCGGCGCGGGCAAGTCGACGCTCGTCAAGCTCATCGCCCGGTTCTACGACGTCACGTCGGGCAGCGTGGTGATCGACGGCACGGACGTGCGGGAGTACGACCTGCCTGGATACCGGCAGCAGCTCGGCGTGGTGCCGCAGGAGCAGTACCTGTTCGCCGGCACGGTCCGTGACGCCATCGCCTACGGGCGGCCCGCTGCCACCGACGCCGAGGTGGAGGCCGCCGCGCGCGGCGTCGGCGCGATCGAGATGATCGCCCGGCTGACCGGCGGGTTCCGGCACGAGGTCGCCGAGCGTGGCCGCAACCTGGCCGCCGGGCAGCGGCAGCTGATCGCGCTGGCCAGGGCCTACCTGGTAGACCCGGCGATCCTGCTGCTCGACGAGGCCACCGCCGCGCTGGACCTGGCGGCCGAGGCCGAGGTCAACCGGGCGACCGAGCAGCTCGCGGCGCGGCGCACGACGCTGGTCGTCGCGCACCGGCTCACCACCGCCGCCAAGGCCGACCGGATCGTGGTGCTGACGGGCGGCCGGATCGTCGAGACGGGAACGCACGACGAGCTGGTCTCCGCCGGCGGCGCCTACACGACCATGTGGGCGGCGTTCACGGGCGAGGGTGCGCTGGCCGGCTGAGACCCGGCCTCGTCACAGTGCCATAGCCACGCGGCGCCAGGCATCACAGTGCCTTAGCCACGCGGCGCCAGGCATCGAGCGCGGCCGAGATGTCGGCTGCCGTCACGCCGACGTGCGTCAGCATCCGCACCCGGCCGCCGACAATGGTGACCAGCACCCCCTCGCCGGCCAGCAGCTCGCGCCACTGCACCGCGTCCCGGCCCGTGCCGGACACGTCGGCGAACACGATGTTGGTCTCCACCCCGGCCGGATCCACGCTGCCGGGCAGCAGCTCGGCAAGTCCCGTGGCCAGTGCACCCGCGTTCGCGTGGTCCTCATGCAGTCGGGCCGGCCCTTCCGCTAGCGCGATCAGCCCGGCCGCGGCCATGATGCCTGCCTGCCGCCAGGCGGCGCCGAAGAGGATCTTCAGCCGCCGCGCCTCGCGGATGAATTCTGAGTCGCCGACCAGGATCGAGCCGATGGGCGCACCGAGTCCCTTCGACAGGCAGAACATCATCGAGCTCACGTGCCGCGCGTAGTCGGCAACCGAGACGCCCGCCACCGTGCACGCGTTGAAGATGCGGGCGCCGTCCAGGTAGAGCGGGACGCCTGCGGCGACGCACACGGCCGCGATCTCGGCCACGTCGAAGACCGGCTGGGCGGAGCCACCACCCACCTGATGCGTGTTCTCAATCGCCACCAGATCCACCACCGATACGTCGTACGGATCGGGCGCCAGCGCGTCGGCGACCTGGCCGGCGGCCAGGAGCCCGCGGCCCGCCGCGGGCAGGTGCCGGAATGAGATCCCGGAAAGCACCGCGGCCGAACCCGCCTCCGTGCCGCCGACGTGCGCGCTGGACTCGCACAGGGCGAGGTGACCCGACGCAACGTAGGCGTGCAGCGCGACCTGGTTGCACATCGTCCCGGTTGGCAGGTAGATCGCTGCTTCCTTGCCGGTCAGCTCGGCGGCCCGATCCTGCAGCAGGTTGACGGTCGGATCGTCGCCGTACCAGTCGTCACCCACCTCGGCGGTGGCCATGGCGTGCCGCATCCGCTCCGACGGCTTGCTGACGGTGTCGGACCTGAGGTCAACGGGATTGTCCATGTCCCGCACGATACGGGACGACGTGCCTGACCGCCGTGGGCGGTTCGCGGCGGCGGCGCTGGCCGGAGGGTCAGGCGGCATCAGCGCCCAGCCCGGCGGCAACGCCGACCTCGGCGGTCTCGGCGGTCTCGGCGGTCCCGGCTGGCGGCAGCACCGGACCGGCGAGGTGCTCGGCTCGCAGCGTCCTGATGTCGCGCGGCAGCAACGCCAGCGCGGAGGCCACCAGGATCAGCGCCGCGCCGCCGTACTCAGTCGCGGGCACGCCCACCCACGCGGCGAGCGGCCCGGCTAGCAGCGCGCCCACCGGCATCGCCATGACCGAACCGAGCGCGTCGTAGGAGGAGACCCTGGCGAGCTTGCCCGGCGGGATGTTCCTGGCCAGCGCCACCGTCCACTGCACCATCATGATCTCCATCAGCAGGCCGAGGGCGAACGCGGTGGCACATATCACCGGCACCGGCCAGAGCATGGCCAGCGCCAGCGGCGTGATGGCGATGCTGCCGCCGATCAGCACGACGCACAGCATCGGCCGCCGCGGGCTGAACCGCAGCGATATCAGTCCGCCGACGACCAGTCCGAGCGACTCGGCACCGGTGATGGTGCCCCACGCGGCCGGGCCGCCCAGATGCGCCCTGGCGATGACCGGACCGAGCACGCTGAACCCGCCATACCAGGCCATCAGCACGACGGCGAACTGGGCGACGATCACCCACAGCCAGGTGCGAGACCGGAACTCCGCCCAGCCCTCGCGCAGCTCCCGGTACAGCCCCGCCTGCCGGGTGCGCTCTGCTGCGGTCACCCGGAGCGCCAGCATGAGTGGCACGGTGCCGAACATTCCGGCGCCGCAGGTGGCCAGCGCCCAGCCCGGTCCGACGGCAGCTACCACAAAGCCGGCCACCACGGCCCCGCCCATCAGTGCACCGTTCATAGCCAGCCTGGACACGGCGCTGGCTTCCTGGAGCAAGTCAGCGGGCACCACCCGCGGCAGCAGTGCCGAGGACGCGGGATAAAACACGGCCATCCCAGTGCCGGTCAGGCTCTCCAGTGCGATCATCTGCCAGAGCCGCGGGTGGCCGGTCAGCACCACGATGCCGAACGTGCCCTCGCCTATCGCCATCAGCACGTTGCCGGCGATGATCACACGCTGAGGCGCGATCCGGTCGGCCACGACGCCGCCGACCACCGCGAAGATCAGCGACGGCGCGATCTGCGCTGCCAGCACATAAGAAAGGCTGGCCGTCGACCCGTGGGTCTGGTCGAGCACCGCGAAGGAGACGCCGACCATGGAGAACGCGACCGAGGCTGGCGCGAGCACGCGGTCGGCCAGCAAGAGCCGGAAATCCCGAATCCGCAGCACCGGCAGGCGGCGCGTCAGCGGCGCATGCCAGCGGCGCACGGCGCGCGTGAGCATGGCAGCAGATCCGATCGAGAGGCGAAGGTGCGTGGCGAGCCTACCTGCCGACCGGCCCTAAGCTAAAGCGAATATTTGTTCGCGGCGGCTCCCGCCGCTGCGGGCAACGCTTCCATCCGGAGGCAACCCCGGTTGACACCGGCCGGGCGGTGGATGGCACCCTCTGGAATACCGCGTCGTCCCCCCAGGTTCGCGGTGTGTGGGCAGGACCCGAGCTGCCCGCGAGAGGAGCTGACAGTCAGGTGAGCATCCTGGGCACCAGGGTCCTGCGTACCGAGGATCCGCGCTTCCTGACCACCGGCGGCGTCTACGTCGAGGACCTCGTGGACGAGCGGCTGGAAGGCGCCTGCCACGTCTTCTTCGTCAGGTCGCCAGTCGCGCACGCCAGGGTCATCGGCATCGACACCAGCGCGGCGCTGGAGTCCCCAGGCGTGGTGGCCGTATTCACCGCCGCGGACCTCGCCGACCTGCCTGCCATTCCGCCGGTCGGGCCGATGAAGCCGCAGATGCACGAGCATCTGCTGGCCACCGACAAGGTTCGGTTCGTTGGCGAGCCGGTCGCCGCCGTGGTAGTCGAGCAGCCGTACCAGGGCGAGGACGCGGCCGAGCTGGTCAGCATCGACTACGACCCGCTGCCGGCCGTGCTCGGTTACGACCCGGGCGACGACACGCTGCTGTTCGAAGACGCGGGCACCAACGTGGCCGGCTGGTGGGGCAAGCCTGATGAGCTCAAGGCTGACCTATTCGGTGGCTGCGAGGTGGTCGTCAGCCAGACCATCATCAACCAGCGAGTCGCGCCGGCGCCCATGGAAAGCCGCGGAGCCGCCGCGGTCTGGGGCGAAGACGGGCGGCTGACCGCCTGGATACCGAACCAGGGCGCGCAGGGCACCAAGGGCGCACTAGCGAGGATGCTCGACGTTGAGGCCAGCCTGGTCCGGGTCATTACCCCGGACGTCGGTGGGGGATTCGGTGCCAAGTTCGGCGTCGACCCCGAGCATGTCGTGGTCACGTGGGTTGCGCGCCGGCTGGGACGGCCAGCCCGGTGGAGCGAGACGCGGTACGAGAACCTCATCGGGATGACGCACGGCCGCGCGCAGCAGCACACCATCACGATCGGCGGGAGCCGGGACGGCGACGTGCAGGCCTACCGGCTGGAGATCGTACAGGATGCCGGCGCTTACATCCGGGCTGGCGGGTTTCTGCCGATGCTGACGAGACTGATGACTAGCGGGCCCTACGACATCCCGCGAGCGGAGTCGGTGGCCAAGGTCGTGGTGACCAGCACGACGCCGGTCGGCGCCTACCGTGGCGCCGGACGACCCGAGGCGTCGGCCGCGCTCGACCGGGCTATCGACCTGTTCGCCGCCGAGACCGGCCTCGACCCGGCCGACGTGCGGCGCAAGAACCTGCTGCCCAGGTTCACCGAGCCGCACCGGACCGCCTTCGGCGCACTGTACGACACCGGCGATTACGTCGTCGGCCTGGAGCGGGCACTGGATGCAGCAGGTTACGCCGACCTGCGCACGGAGCAGGCCGCGCGCCGCGCCCGCGGGGACGTCCGCCAGCTTGGCATCGGCCTTTCCAGCTACGTCGAGATCACCGGCATGGGCGAGGGTGAGGGCTCGGGGCCGAGCGAGAACGCGTCCGTCGAGGTACACCCAGACGGCACCGCCACGATCCTCACCGGGACCTCACCGCACGGCCAGGGCCACGAGACCGTGTGGGCGATGATCGCCAGCGAGGAGCTGGGCATCCCGGTAGAGAAGATCACCCTCAAGTGGGGTGACACCGACCTGATCCCCAAGGGCGGCGGCACTGGCGGGTCGCGCAGCCTGCAGCTCGGCGGCTCTGCCGTCAAGCAGGCAAGCCAGGAGCTGATCGAGGAGGCGAGGCAGCGCGCCGCCGCGCAGCTCGAGGCGAGTCCCGCCGACCTGGTATTCGACAAGAGCCGCACCGCGTTCAACGTGGCCGGCGACCCGGACGCCGTCGTCCCGCTGACTCAGCTCGCCGAGCAGGAGCGGCTGCTGATCCGAACCGTTTTCACCGGGCGGGGAGCCACCTTCCCGTTCGGCACCCACGTGGCTGTCGTCGAGGTCGACACCGAGACCGGCAAGCCGACGCTGCTGCGGATGGTCACCGTCGACGACGCCGGCACGCTGCTCAACCCGCTCCTGGCCGAGGGCCAGCGGCACGGCGGCATCGCCCAGGGCGCAGCCCAGGCGATGGTGGAGGAGGTCGTCTACGACGCCGACGGCAACCCGCTGACGACTAGCTTCGCCGACTACCCGTTCGTGTCCGCCACCGAGCTGCCGAGCTTCGAGCTGGTGGCCAGCGAGACGCCGACGCCCTACAACCCGCTGGGCGCCAAGGGCATCGGCGAGGCCGGCAGCATCGGTTCCACACCGGCCGTGCAGAACGCCATCGTGGACGCGGTCGCCCACCTCGGCGTCCGGCACATCGACATGCCGACCACCTCCCGGCGGATCTGGCAGGCCATCCGGGCAGCGCAGCAGCCAGCACCGGCAGGATCGGAGCACCAGTGACCCCTATCGAGCTCACCGTCAACGGCGAGAAGCGGTCCGACGAGGTCGAGCCGCGGCTGCTGCTCGTCCACTACCTGCGCGAGGTGCTCGGGCTGCGGGCCGCCAACGTCGGCTGCGACACGACCTCGTGCGGTGCCTGCACGGTTCTGCTCAACGGCAAGTCGGTGAAGTCGTGCACCGTCCTGGCCGTTCAGGCCAGTTTCGACGAGGTGACCACCGCCGAGGGCCTGTCGGTCAATGGCGAGATGCATATCGTCCAGGCCGCGTTCCGGCAGCAGCACGGATTGCAGTGCGGCTTCTGCACGCCCGGCATGGTGATGGCCACCGTCGGCCTGCTGACCGAGAATCCGCACCCGACCGAGGCCGAGGTCCGCGAGGGCCTGGAGGGCAACTTCTGCCGGTGTACCGGCTACCACAACATCGTGCGTGCCGTGCTCGCGGCCGCGCAGGCGCAAGCGGAGCAGGCCGCGGGTGACGAGGTGACCGCGTGATCCCGGCGCCGTTCGAGTACATCGCCGCGGAGTCGGCCGGGCACGCGATCGGGCTGCTCGCCGAGCACGGCGACGACGCCAAGGTGCTGGCCGGCGGTCACTCACTGCTGCCGATGATGAAGCTGCGGCTCGCGACGCCCGAGCTGCTCGTGGACATCGGCGGCCTCGACGAGCTGGCCTTCATCGGTACCGACGGCGCTGACCTCGTGGTGGGCGCGACCACCCGGCACGCCGACCTCGCGGCCTCCGGGCTCGCGCGCGCGCAAGCCCCACTGCTTGCCTACGCGGCGAGCCAGGTCGGCGACCCGCAGATCCGGCACCGCGGCACGATCGGCGGCTCGCTGTCGCACGCCGACCCGGCTGCCGACCTGCCGATGGCGCTGGTCGCACTCGGCGGCTCGGTGATGGTGCAGGGCCCTGCCGGGACCCGGGCCGTTGCCGCCGACGATTTCTTCCAGGGCTACTTCGAGACCGTGCTCGCGCCCGACGAGCTGGTCACCGAGGTGCGGGTGCCGTGCAGGCCCGGC
>JBOHCP010000218.1:0-8111 GCA_050698875.1 Streptosporangiaceae bacterium
CCCTCGGGCAGGAAGAGCGGGCAGGCTGTGCCTGCCCCCGCCCCGGCGCGCGGCGCACCAGAACACCCCCGCGCGCATCCACAACTCCCACTATCGAGGTCTCTACGGTTCGAGGGGATTGACAGTGGCGGCTCGCTGCCTGGCTTGGGCGGGGTCAATGCCGCGGAAGGTGAGTGAGAGTTCGATGTTCTCGATGACGCTGAGGTGCTCGACGAGCGTGGAGTGCTGGCTCAGGTAGCCGATGGTGTCGCGGCGCAGCGCTGCGGCCTGAGTGGCGGTAAGCGTGTCGACGCGCTGCCCGGATGTCGTGACCTGGCCATTGCTGGGCGTTCGAGAGCGGCGATGAGGTTGAGCAGCGTGGTTTTGCCGCTGCCAGACGCGCCGGCGATGACGTGCAGCCGGTGGCGGGCGAAGCTGTGGGTGAGCTCGCTAAGAACGGGGTCGGCGGCGGCGCGGTAACGCTTGCTCACCCTGTCGAGGCTGACCTCGACGACACCGCCCACGTCGGTATTGCGGCCACGCTCGCGGGCCTGGGGATGCGGAGCAGTCTTCTGGCGCGGGTCTTTGGCGCGTAGCTCGATGACGCTCCAGCTGGCTGAGGCGGTGACCTGGTCGTGGAAGCCGGCAGTCTCGCGGAGGGATTCGGGGAGCCGCAGCCAGCCTTGGCGGTCGAGCACGAGGGTGGGCTTGACGGAGCCTTCGGCGGCGAGCCGACCGTCGCGGATGTGGATGACCCGGTCGCTGCGATCGGCGACGGCCGGGTCGTGGGTGACGATGAGCGCGGTAGCTTCTACGGTGCGGGTGAGGTCGAGCATCGTGTCGAGCAGTGCGGCGGAGGTCCGGGGGTCGAGTTCTCCGGTGGGTTCGTCGGCGAGCAGCAGTCTGGGGCGGGTGACGAGCGCGGCGCAGACGGCGACTCGTTGCTGTTCTCCGCCAGACAGCTGGCCGGGCCGGGCGCTGGCGCGGTGGCGCAGCCCGGCGGCGGTGAGGAGCTGGTCGACCCATCCGCCGGATTGCCGGTGGTAGTGGCCAGCTAGCCGCAGGGGAAGGGCGACGATCTCGGTGACGGTCAGCTCGCGGGGCAGCGCCCGGTCGTAGTGCTGGCGGACGATACCGATCTGGGTGCGGCGTAGCCGGTCGAGCTGACGGGTGCTGGCCTTGTCCAGCGCGGTTCCCAGGACGGTGACCTGTCCGCTGCTGGGCCGCTGCTGGGTGGCGCACAAGTCCAGCAGGGTGGACTTCCCGGCGCCGGATGGTCCGAGGACGGCGACGGTCTGCCCTTCCTCGACGGTCAGCGATAGTCCGCGTAGCGCGGCGACGTCGCCGTATGCGGCGTGGTAGAGCACGAAGACGTCTCGGGCGTCGATGACGGCGGTCATGCTCGCAAGTCTCCGGCGGGGCTGTCCCGCAGTGCGTTCGCGGTGATGGCCCAGGCCCCGGCGATGGCGAGGACGGCCACCGCGACCAGCATTGCCCCGGCCCCTGTCCAGTGCACGACCGCGACGATGGGCGGGAGCGGCCGCCCGGAGGTGGCAGTGACCGAGACCAGCGCGGCGGTCAGCCGCAGTGTGAGCAGGCCGCCGGCCAGCGCGGCGACCAGCCCGGCGAGGCACAGCAGTGGCATCTGCAGTTGCACGCTGAGTCGCACGGTCTTCGGGTCGAAGCCCATGGCCAGGTACTCGGCATGGACCGGGCGCTGCCGGGTGACGGTCTCGTCGCTGAACATCAGCAGCGCGAGGACGGCGAGGACGGCCGCGGCGAGCCCGGTCGCGACCAGCCGGCGGCGCGAGCCGGGGTCTCGCCGGCGTGCAGCACTCCGGCCTGGCGCAGCAGGGCGCGGGCGTGGCCCGGGAATGGCTCGCACCTGCCTGCCGCCTTGTGCCGCACCCCGGCCATCCAGCCGGCCGAGACGTTCACCCCGGCCAGGTCGCTCATCAGCCCGGCGGCCCGGGCGACGGGGACGTAGCGGGCGCTGGCCAGGTTCGCGGCCTGCGCGCGGACTTCCGGGCCGTACTGCGCCCGGCCGGTGACGCCGGCCGGCGGCTGCCCGGCGGTGACCGCACCGCACCGCCCGCACTCGCGGGCCTGCACCTGGTATTCGGTGACCTGCGGCGGCGGGGGCGGGGTGATGCCGGACAGCTGGAGCTTCTGCACGCCTGTCACCTCGGCGCCGGCCAGGTCCGCGCCGCAGCCGGCGCAGGCAGGCGGCGCGCACACGACCGTCACATCGGGATCGCTGACCTGCCGCAGCGTCGGGGACTGCGCGCCGGGCTGCCTGCCCGGCTTGCGCCCGCTGCGCCGCCGCAGGGACCGGTCCCGTGACTTCTTCTTATACGGGCTGCCTGACGACGGCGGCCTCGACGACGTTGAGGAATCCCTGCCCAGCTGCCGCTCCAGCTCCGCCACCCGCGCGCTCAGCGCCTCCACCTGCGCATGGCTGGCGGCCAGCATCACGTCTTTGGCCTCGATCACCTCGCGCAGCCGGGCGCTGGCCGCGCGCAGCCCAGCCACCTCATCGGGGACAGAGGGAACATCGGGCACAAGCCATTACAGAACAGGGCCGGCAATCCGTAGTCAACACGACACGCTGGGCCGGCTCTGGAAGATCACTCCGAGCAGAGCAGCCGGGCACGCCGCCACTCAGGCTTAATAGCTACGGCTCAGGCTGGGGACGGGTCGCCCGGAAGCGGCCGAGTAACCGCCGGCCGCGGGCCGCGCATTTCCGTAGGCTGATCTGCCCCGAACATTCCGGACAGCGGATTTGTGACTAATTCGTGCTCCCCTGCGGACAGGGTTGAGGCCAAAGTCGTGATCTTGTGATGCAGGTCACATGGTGTCATTTGGGTAACAGGCCGAGGAGTTCGAGGGCGCGCAGGCCGCCGGTTTGGTCCCAGGCCAGGTCACGTCGCGCGGAGGCGTTGCTGGCGTGCCCGGCCCGGTTCAGGACGCTGATGACCAGGTTGCTGGTCGCGGCGAGCAGGCGGGGCGCGCCGCCGGTGCGGACCCGGCTTGCGTCTTCCCCGTAAGTTGTGTCGCGCCGGTGGTGCAGGCCGTTTTCGATGCCCCGGTGGTGAGGGTTGTGGCCGAGCAGGTCTACCGGGCCGGCCTGGCCGGGGGTAAGGCTGATGATCCCGGTGACGGCCTCGCAGGAGACCTTCGCGCCGAGCGCGGCGGCGCAGGACAGCAGCGCCTGCCCGGCGTCGCGGCTGTCGTCGTGGCCGGCTTGCCTGCAGATGGTGATGTCGCCCATGGCGGCGGTGCGGGGGTGCCGGTACCGCTCGATCAGGAACATCTGCCCGGCTCGGGGCCACCTTTCCCTGATCGCCTCGGTGGCGGGGGCTGCCCGGATGACGCGGACGTCGTGGCGGCCGTGGCCGGTGTCGTCAGTGACGTGCTGAGGGGGGGAAGACTCCCAGTCGAAGGAGCAGATCTGCTCTTCCAGGCCGGGCTGGTTGCCCTTGGCGATGAGCCGCGCCACGACAACCGGTGCACCGCCTGCTCGCTGCCCGAATCCGGTCGCCGAAGGTGCAGGCTAGGTCCTGGCCAGGTGACCGGGCCATTGCGCTGCCAGCGAGGGCACCGCGTTCGCGCGCGCTACCTGCGAGTAAAACTGGGCGCTTGACTTCGGAATCCGGCGCTGGGTGCCGAAGTCGACGAATACGATCCCGAAGCGCTTCTGGTAACCCCAGCCCCACTCGAAGTTGTCCAGCAGCGACCAGACGAAGTAGCCGGCCAGCTTGACGCCGTCGTTGACTGCCCGAGCCGCCGCTACCAGGTGCTCGTGCAAGTACCTGACGCGCTCCGGATCGTGCACCGCACCCTGCGGATCGACGTAGTCCTCGGCCGCCCGGCCGTTCTCGGTGATGTACAGCGGCAGGTCCGGAACCTCCTTGGACAGGCGCACCAGCAGTTCGTAGAGTCCGTCGGCATCGACGAGCCAGCCCATCGGCGTCCGCTCAAGTCGGCCCGGACGGTACTCGACGACGCCGGGCACCGCACACCTCGGGGCAAGCTCGTTGCGCCGCAGATCCCCGGGGTCGCCCGCCCGCAGGTACACCGCGGCGTAGTAGTTGACCCCGACAAAGTCGATCGGCTGGCTGATTGTCTCCATGTCGCCGGCGGCCACAAGCGAGGCCGGCGGGACGAGATGGGAAGGCGACTGTGCCGGATACCTGCCGCGCAGGACCGGCTCCAGGTACAGACCGTTCAGCTCGGCGTCGGTGCTCGATCGCGCCCGCTCGAGGCTCTCCGGCCGCTGCTCGCCGAGCACCAGGACCGGGTGCAGGTCGAACGTGATCCCGACCTGGCTGCCGCCGGGCAGCACGTCGCGCAGCGCGCGCGTAGCCAGGCCGTGGCCAAGCAGCAGATGATGGGTGGCGGCGGCGGCGGCGGTGTCGTCGGCCACCCCCGGGGCATGGTCGCCGGTCCGGTAGCCATGACTAGCCACCACCTGCGGCTCGTTCACGGTGATCCACTGGGAGACCCGGTCACGAAGCGCGGCACCGACCACAGCGGAGTAGTCGGCGAAACGCTCGGCTGTGTCGCGTGACGCCCAGCCTCCCTCGTCCTGAAGCTCCTGGGGAAGATCCCAGTGATATAGCGTGACGACGGCCGCTATGCCGCGCTCGCCCAGTTCGTCGAGCAGCGAGCGGTAATAGTCAAGGCCCTTCTGGTTCACCGGCCCGCGCCCGCCAGGCTGCACACGCGGCCACGAGATCGAAAACCGGTAAGCGTTCAGGCCAAACGAGGCCAGCAGCGCGACGTCCTCCCGGTACCGGTGGTAGGAATCGCAGGCGATATCGCCGGTGTCGCCGCCGCGGATGTTGCCTGGCTGATGGCTGAAGGTATCCCAGACCGACGGGCCCCTTCCGTCGGTACGCGCCGCTCCCTCGATCTGGTAGGCCGCGGTCGACGCTCCCCAGGCGAAGCCCTGCGGGAAGGGGAGTGCTCCGTTGGCGCTGGACCTCGCTGTGGTCATCGGCTCCTCCTTGGCGGGCTTTCGCTGGCTGACATCACCACGCCCTGCGGCCTTGACGGGCCTTATGGCGAGTCTTAGTGTAAGCGCTTAGATGGCTTGATGTAAGCGGTTAGATCATTCGATGTAGGCGTTTTGACCCCAGTAGATGGGGACGGTAGCAAATGGTGCGCAGCGTCGATCTTGATTGCCAGGCGGCGGCCTCGTGAGCCCGGACCACGGTCTCCCGCTTGCCGCTGCGGTCGGGCCGGAAGCAGGCGATTCGGTGCTCGCAGCGACGGCCG
Source organism: Streptosporangiaceae bacterium (assembly GCA_050698875.1). Taxonomy (GTDB): domain Bacteria; phylum Actinomycetota; class Actinomycetes; order Streptosporangiales; family Streptosporangiaceae; genus JAJYUU01. The sequence continues at coordinate 5,260 of JBOHCP010000218.1, forward strand.
AGCCCACGCCCGAGGCCGAGGCGAGCCGGGCATCGACCGTCACGCTGTACGACGTCGCGCGGATAGCGGGCGTATCGACGGCGACCGTTTCCCGGGTCGTGCACGGGCAGGACCGGGTGCGTGCCGCTACCAGGGCGCGCGTCCAGCAGGTCATCGAGCAGCTCGGCTATGTGCCCGACGGTGCCGCGCAGAGCCTGTCGCGCCGCCGCAAGAACGTGATCGGCCTGGTCTGCGTCGAGCACGTCGGCCTCGCCCCCAGGCAGTCCGACATCGAGAGCATGAGCTTGCTGTTCTACGACGAGGTGCTGCGCGGAGTCGAGGCGCGCCTTCGTCATCACGACCTGTCGCTGCTGATCACTTACCTGCGGGAGGACGACGACTTTGCCTGGGTCAGCGCGCCGGGTGGCCCGCTGACCTCCTTTCCCAGGCTGCTGTCGCTCTCAGGAAAGGTCGACGGCCTGCTCATCGGTGAGGGAATCGTGCCCGCGCCAGTCCTTGCCCGGCTCGCCCAGCGACTGCCGGTGGTGGTCATCGCCGGCGACCCCGACGAGCGTGCGGCCGACGTGGTGACGGCAGACAACCGGGCGGGCTCTGCCGCCCTCGTCACCCACCTGGTATCCGATCACGGCAAGCGACGGCTCTTTCATGTCGACGGCCCGCCCACCGCTCCGGACGCCAAGGAGCGGCGGCGCGCGCTCGCGGATGTCCTGCACGGGCACCCGGAGGCGCAGTTGGTCGGCAGCTACGACGGGCTGTTCAGCGTGCAGAGCGGCGAGGATGCCGCGGCCGCCCTGCTCGCCGGATCGCCCGCGTCGCTGCCGGACGCGGTGGTCTGCGCGAACGATCAGATGGCCATCGGCGTGCTGCAGGCGCTGAGCAGGGCGCGGGTGCCCGTGCCTGAAGATGTGGCCGTCACCGGCTTTGACGACATCTTTGTGGGTGGCCTCGTCGAGCCCACCCTCACGACGGTGCAGCAGCCGATGCGGCTGCTCGGTGAGCAGGCATGCGCGCGCCTGCTCGAGCGGATCGCCACGCCCGGACTTCCGCCGACGGTGCAGCTGCTGCCGACAGAGCTCGTGCTGCGCGCTAGCTGCGGGTGCCCGCGCGGGACCGCGACCAGGCGGCTAGTTCAGCCAGTCGCAGCGGTCCGTCCAGGCGATGGCTGGGCAAGACCCACGACCGATGGTCGCCGCGCTAGCGGCGCGCCCGTCTAGGAGGCGGCATGCCCTTTATTATCCGGCGCCTTGCCTTCTACGTAGTCGCAGCGTGGGCGGCCCTCACGGCGAACTTCTTCATCCCGCGGGCAATACCTGGGAACGCCGTAGAGGCCATCATGGCCAAGTTCCCCAACCTGCAGCCCTCGGCGTATAAGGCGCTGGAGGCCATGCTCGGGGTCGGACATCCGGGCTCGCTGCTGAGCCAGTACGGCAACTACATCGTCGACGTCTTCCATTTCAACTTCGGCACCAGCGTCGCGGAGTACCCGGCGAAGGTGTCCACGCTGCTGGGCGAGACAATCCCGTGGACCCTCACGCTGGTCGGCACCGCCACGGTGATCGCCTTCCTCGTCGGCACCGGCCTTGGCATCCTGGCAGGCTGGCGGCACGGCGGATCGCTCGACCGGGTGCTGCCTGGGCTGATGTTCATTCAGGCAATCCCCTATTTCTTCCTCGCGCTGATCCTGCTCGAGGTACTCGCCAATACGCTGCACTGGTTCCCGATCGCGCAGGGCTACGGGCAAGGCCTGATACCGGGCTGGCACTGGGGCTTCATCGGGAGCGCGGTCTATCACTCGCTGCTGCCGGCCTTCACGATCGTGATCACCTCGCTGGCCGGCTGGATGCTGCAGATGCGCAACGTCATGATCACCACGATCGGTGAGGACTACGTCCTCGCGGCGCAGGCGAAGGGCCTGCCGAACCGGCGGGTGGTGCTCACCTACGCCGCGCGCAACGCGCTGCTGCCGCAGCTGCAGGGGTTCGGCCTCGCGCTCGGCTTCGTCGTGTCCGGGGCTCTGGTCATGGAGATCGTGTTCTCCTATCCCGGCATCGGGCTGCTGCTGCTCACCGCGGTGAGCTCGAACGACTACCCGGTGATGCAGGCGGTCTTCCTGGTCATCACCTTCGCGGTGCTGCTGGCGAACCTGATCATCGACTTCGTGCTGGTGTTCGTCGATCCCCGGGTGCGGGCGAGGGAGGCGACGTCATGACCGCGATCCCGATGGCGGCCGAGCCGTCGGTGCTGCCCGTAGCCGATCAGCCGGTCGGGCGCTGGCGGCGGCTACCGATCAAGGCCAAGGTCGGTGCGGTGCTGCTCGGGCTATTCGTCATCGCGGCGATTGTCGGCCCGCTGGTTTCCCCTTACGACCCTGGGTACCAGAACCCGTCGCCCGCCCTGTCCATGCACGCGCCCGACGCGGCGCACCTGCTCGGAACCACCCAGAGCGGCCAGGACGTGCTGTCGCAGCTGCTCACCGGGATCGGGCTGACTCTCGAACTGGCGATCATCGTCGGCGCCGTCGCTACCGCCTTGTCGGTCATCGTCGGCGTGTCGGCTGCGTACCTCGGCGGCCTGTGGGACGAGCTGCTCATGCTGATCGCCAACGTGGTGCTGGTCATTCCCGCGCTGCCGCTGCTCATCATCCTGCTCGGCTATGAGCCGCAGCGGGGCGAGCTCGCGACGATCGTCGTGCTGACTGCGCTCAACTGGCCCTGGGGGGCCAGGGGGATCCGCGCCCAGACTCTGGCGATCACCAGCCGCGACTTTGTCGCGGCAGCCCGCGAGACCGGCGAGCGGACCTGGCGGATCATCTTGGCGGAGATCGTGCCCAACGAGATAAGCCTGGTCGCGGC
>JBOHCP010000219.1:0-8080 GCA_050698875.1 Streptosporangiaceae bacterium
CCGCGAGCACGCCCGCGGCAAGCTCGCCGACGCTGTGGCCAGCCACGCCCACCGACTGCCGGCTGACCGGGTGCGCCCCCGTGACCACCTGGTCCAATGCCGCCGCGATGGCGGCCGCGACGAGCAGCGGCTGGGCGACCGCGGTGTCCCTGATCTCGTCGGCGTCGGCAACGGTGCCGCACCGGATGAGGTCACAGCCCGCCAGCTCGGACCAGGCCGCGAGCCGGTCGGCGAAGCCTGGCAGCTCAAGCCAGGGGGACAGGAACCCCGGTGTCTGGGCGCCCTGACCGGGACCTGCGAGGAAGAGCATTGTCATAGCCTGCACTGTAGGAGTCCGCCATACCTATGCCGAAGCTAACGAACTTTTGGGGCAGCGGCATGTAGAAATCCTACAAGTCACGTTCCCTTGTGCGCGAGCCGGCCGAGGATGACGGCGGTCCACAGGGTGAACCCGCCCCTGCCGTCACCTGCGGCGATGCCGGTCAGCTCGGTGACTCGTCGCAGCCGGTAGCGGACCGTGTTCGGGTGCACGAACAGCAGCCGGGCGGTGGCCTCCAGCGAGTTTCCCTGCTCCAGGTAGGTCATCACCGTGTCGAGCAGCGCGGAGCCGCCGCGCAGCAGCGGCTCGTAGACCTCCTCGATCAGCGCGGTGCGGGCCGAGTCGTCGCCGTCCAGTGCCCGTTCCGGCAGCAGGTCGCTGGCGAGCACCGGCCGCGGCGCCTCGGGCCAGCCGTCGGCGGCACGAAGGCCGGCGAGCGCGGCGTCGGCCGAGCCGACGGCGGACTGCAGGTCGGATGCCGGGGGACCCACCACGACCGGACCGGGCCCGAAGTGGCCCGCGAAGTGCCCGGCCGCGGCCAGCGGGTCGGCACTGCCGCCGACGACCAGGACCAGCCGGTTGCCGTGCACGCCCGCCAGCAGGTCGAGCCGGGCGCGGCGGGCGACCATCCGGAACTCGTCGATGAGGCCCGCTGCCTCGGTGCCGCCCGAGGCGCCGTCCCTGGTCGTCCCGACGATCACGGTCACCGGGCTGAATGACCAGTTCAGCGCCGACGCCCAGGACTGCAGCCCCTCGTCCACCTCGCCGCGTACCAGCGACTCGACCACCAGCGCCTCGAGCCGGGCGTCCCACGCGCCGCGGGCCTCGGCCGTGCGCGCGTAAAACTTGGCGGTGCCGAACGCGATCTCCCTGGTGTAGCGCAGCACCGCCTCGCGCAGCTCCGCCTCGCCGCCCGGCGCTGCCAGCTCGTCGACCTGCGACTCGACGACGTCGACGATGACCCGGACCATGTCGACGGCCTGTTGCAGCGTGACCGCCCTGGCGAGCTCCCGCGGCGCGGTGCCGAATACCTCGCCCGCGACGGCTGGCCTGCTCCGCTCGGGATGCTTGACCCAGTCGACGAACGCCGCGACGCCGGCCTGCGCGACCAGCCCGAGCCAGGACCTGTGCTCGGCTGACATGGCCCGGAACCACGGCAGCCGCCGGTCCATCGACAGCACGGCTGCCGTGCCGAGCGCGCCCATCGACGCCTCGAGCCGGGTGATCGTCTGCGCCCGCACCCGCCCGCGCGGGCGGGCGGGCGCACCGTGAGACCGTGCAGCCATGCCCTCAGCGTGCCATGTCCGGCGAGGTGGCGTGGACAGCCTCATCGCCGAGGCGCTCCTGCTCATCGCCCTGGCCGTCCTGCCGGGTGCCGATGAGAGCCGCGACGAAGTCGGGCCAGCGGTACCACGCGATGACGCTCACCAGGGCGAGCAGGACGGCCGACCCGGCCGTCGTCCAGCCGATGCCGACAGCGTCAGCGAGCGGGCCCTGCAGCAGCGCGCCGACGGGATAGCTGACGCCGAGGGCGACCTGGAAGAAGCCGATCACCCGGCCGCGGTAGGCCGCCGGCGCGGCCAGCTGGACCAGGGTGGACAGCCCGGACAGCACGCCGAGGTAGACCAGTCCGACGAGGAACAGGGCGGCGATACCCCACCAGCGAGACGGCGCGACCGCGTACCACGTGAGCGCCACCGGCAGCAGCGCCAGGCTCCAGCCGAGCAGCCGGCCACGCCCGATCCTGGCTGCCAGCGGCGCCATGAGGAGTGCCCCGGCGACGGCGCCCAGTCCCTGCGCGGTGGTGAGCTGCGACGTGGCGGCCGCGACGGCGGTGGACCCGCCATGACTGAGCCGCAGTGCCATGGCAGGGACGAGCGCGATGAACGGAGCGGCCACGAAGGCGACCACGCCGATCGAGATGATGGCCGCCCGGCACGACGGCTGCGCTCGGGCGGCGGTCAGTCCGTCGCGCAGCGCGCCGAGCATGGGTCCCGGCCGGCCGGGCGGCGGCGACAGCCGCACGAACAGCATCGCGACGACGACGGCCAGGAACGACGCGGCGTTCGCGACAAAGCTGGCGCCGAAGCCGAACGCGGCGATCGTCGCCCCAGCGAGCGCAGGTCCGACAATCCGGCCGGCGTTCCACTGGGCAGAGTTCAGCGAGCTGGCCGCCAGGAACTGCGAGCGCGGCACCAGGTCGGGCAGGATCGCCTGGCTGAACGGCATGATAAGAGCGGCGGCACAGCCCTGCACGGTGACGAGACCCAGCAAGGCCAGCGGGGTGTCATGGCCGGCTGAGACCAGCGCGGCCAGCGCCGCCGCGACCAGCGCCTCGGCCAGGTTGCCGGCCGCGATCATCGGCCTGCGCGGCAGCCGGTCGGCCAGCGCGCCGCCGACCGGGGACAGCAATCCGATCGGCAGGAACGCGCCCGCCGCCACCAGCACGGCCCAGCTGGCCTCGCCGGTCCTGGACACCACCAGCGCGCCGATCGCCACCGTCTGCATCCAGGTTCCGACGTTGGAGACCAGGCTGGCGGTCCACAAGATGGCGAAGTTGCGATGGCGGAGCGGCGCCAGCGCCGCGCCGGCAGCGGTATGGCTGACGGTCATCCGGTCATCAGCCTGCGACCGGGCCCGGACCAGCGGCCAGCTCGAGCCGTGCGCCGAGCACGCGGGCTAGCGCCACGGCTTCGTGCACGCGTGCCGTCCGCAGTCCCGCGCGCTCGATGGCCTCGACGCGGTGGCGGGCCAGGCCCGAGCGCGCGGCGACCTCGTCGATGGTCAGGTGCAGGCCGGCGCGCAGGGCGCTCAGCGACATCATGGCGGCGAGCAGGCCGGCCCGGCGGCCGATGCTGCCGTCATCGGCCGGGAAGAACCTGGCGCGGAACTCGTCTGGATCCGCGAGCAGGACCTCGTCGATGTCGGCTGGCCAGCCGTCGTCGCGGATCTCGGTCAGCAGGTCGCCCGCGAGGGTGACCGCCCGGGCGCTGTGCTCGCTGACTGCCTGGGGACCCTCGAGCACGGCCAGCAACGTCACGGTACCGGCGGGCTCGGCCGCCAGCAGGATTCGGATATCGGACCCCAGCGGGTCGGCCGTCAGCTCCAGCAGGCCGGGCACCGGCTCGGCGCCAAGCTCGGGCTGGGGTGGCGGCGCGGGGGGCGCGCCTACCGTGCGCGGGCTCGTGCTGTGGTCTGGACCAGCCTGTTCGCGGACAGCCGAGATCGGCTGGGACTCCTGCGCGGCGAGCGCCCGGAGTCGTTTCTCCGCTGCCTGGCAGTCCGCGCGGAGCTGGGCTAGGTCGCTGTCGGGTTCTCCGCCGGCTGCCTTGAGCGCGCCAGCGATCCGCAGGTTGGCCTCCGCCGCCGTGTAGATAGCCTTGGCCGTTTCCTTGGCCGTCCGGAAGGCGTCGGCGTCGCGCTGAATGCGTTGGCTGAACTGAGACAGCCGCGCTTCGCGCTGTCGGGCACCGGCAAGGTCGCGCTCCAGCTCGCCGACCTCGGACGCGTCGGCTTCGGTCCTGCGTCCGTCAGCGAGGCGCAGCTCAGCGGCCTTGCGCGCGCTAGCCGCGTCGGCCGCGCGCCGGCGCACGAGCTGAAGGGCCTCCAGTTGCTGCTGGTAGTGGAGGTCGACGGTTTCGCGCGGGTCGGCAATGACTGTTCTGGCCCATACTCCGGGCTCGCCGACGATGGCGAGATCGGACGGCTCGGCGGACTCAAGGACGGCGACCAGCGCGGCCCCAACCTCGGCGGCCGTCACCGGCTCCGACTCGCCGAGCTCGGCGAGCCAGTCGCCGAGCTCGGCGGTCATCCGGAGCCTCCGACCCATCGGCCGGCTACAGCGCGTCGCTGACGTCCAGGTCCAGCCCGTACCGGGCGATGGCCTGGCTGACGACCTCTGGCTTGACCTCGCCCATCCGGGCCAGCTGGGCGAGCACGGCGACCGTGATGGACTGCGCGTCGACGTGGAAGAAGCGGCGGGCGGCCGGACGGGTGTCGGAGAAGCCCCAGCCGTCGGTGCCGAGCGAGGTGAACGGCGCCGGCACCCAGCGGGCGATCTGGTCGGGAACGGCTCTGACCCAGTCGCTCACCGCGACGACCGGGCCCAGATGACCCGCCAGGGCCCGGCTGACGTAGGGCACCTGGTGCTCTGCCTCCGGTCGCAGCATGTTCCACTCCTGCGTCTGCAGGGCCTCGCGGCGCAGCTCGGTCCAGCTGGTCGCCGACCACGCGCCTGCCCGGACGCCCCAGTCGTCGGCGAGCAGGCGCTGTGCGTCCAGCGCCCACCGCAGGCCCACCCCGGATGCGAGGATCTGCGCCTGCGGATGCTCTCCGGTTGCGGTGAAGGCCGGCCCGGTGGCTGGCAGCTGCGGGGCGGCGGCGTACTGGTACAGGCCGCGCACGATCGCGCGCTCCAGCGCGTCCCGGCCGCCCTCGTAGTCGGCCGGCTCTGGCGGCTGCACGTACGGCTCGTTGTAGACGGTGAGGTAGTAGAAGATGTCCTCGCCAAGCTCGTGCCCGGGCGCCGAGCCGTACATCCTCTTGAGCGCGTCCTTGACGATGTAGGCCAGCTCGTAGGCCCAGGCGGCGTCGTAGCTCACGCACGCCGGGTTGGTCGAGGCGAGCAGCATCGAGTGACCGTCGTTGTGCTGCAGGCCCTCGCCGGCCAGCGTGGTGCGGCCGGCGGTGGCGCCGAGCAGGAAGCCCCGGCCCATCTGGTCGCCCATCGCCCACATCTGGTCGCCGGTCCGCTGGAAGCCGAACATGGAGTAGAAGATGTAGACGGGGATCATGTGCGCGCCGTGCGTGGCGTACGCGGTGCCGGCGGCGATCGTGGAGGCCATCGCGCCGGCCTCGCTGATGCCCTCGTGCAGAATCTGGCCGCGCGCGGATTCCTGATAGGACAGCAGCAGGTTGCGGTCGACGGCCTCGTAGGTCTGCCCGTGCGGGTCGTAGATCTTCGCGGTGGGGAACAGCGAGTCCATGCCGAAGGTGCGCGCCTCATCAGGGATGATCGGGACGAACCTGGCGCCGAGCCCGGAGTCCTTCATGAGGTCCTTGAGCAGCCGGACGAACGCCATCGTGGTGGCCACCGCCTGCTTGCCCGAGCCGCGGCGTAGCTCGTTGTACACCGAGTCCGGCGGCAGCGGGAGCGGCCTGGCCCGCACTACCCGCTTGGGCAGGTAGCCGCCGAGCGCCGCCCGGCGCTCCTTCATGTACCGGATCTCGTCCGACTGCTCGCCGGGGTGGTAGTAGGGCGGCAGTTCCGCCTCCAGCGCCCGGTCGGGAATCTCCAGGTAGAGCCTGTCGCGGAATTCCTTGAGCTCGGCCACCGTGAGCTTCTTCATCTGGTGGGTGGCGTTGCGGGCCTCGAAGTCCGGGCCGAGCGTCCAGCCCTTGATGGTGTGCGCGAGGATCACGGTCGGCTGGCCGACGTGCTCGGTAGCGGCCTTGAAGGCGGCGTACACCTTGCGGTAGTCGTGGCCGCCGCGAGACAGGTTGCGGATCTTGTCGTCGGACATGTGCTCGACCATCGCCCGCAGCCGGGCGTCGCCGCCGAAGAAGTTCTCCCTCGTGTAGGCGCCGGTCTCGACGGCATAGGTCTGGAACTGGCCGTCGGGGGTGGTGTTCATCTTGTTGACCAGCACGCCGTCGGTGTCCTTGGCCAGCAGCGCGTCCCAGTCCCGGCCCCAGATCACCTTGATCACGTTCCAGCCGGCGCCGCGGAATGTCGCCTCGAGCTCCTGGATGATCTTGCCGTTGCCGCGGACCGGGCCGTCCAGCCGCTGCAGGTTGCAGTTGATTACGAAGGTAAGGTTGTCGAGCTCCTCCCGGGCGGCGATGCTGCTCGCGCCGCGTGCCTCGGGCTCGTCCATCTCGCCGTCGCCGAGGAAGCACCAGACATGCGACCGGCTGGTGTCCCTGACCTGCCGGGCCAGCAGGTACCGGTTGAACCGGGCCTGGTGCACCGCCGAGATCGCTGACAGGCCCATGGATACGGTGGGGAACTCCCAGAAGTCGGGCATCAGCCGCGGGTGCGGGTAGGAAGGCAGGCCACCGCCGGGGTGGGACAGCTCCTGCCGGAACCCGTTGAGCTGCTGCTCGGTCAGCCTGCCCTCGAGGAACGCGCGGGCGTAGATGCCGGGCGCGGCGTGGCCCTGGAAGAACACCTGGTCGCCCGACTCGCCGTGGTCCTTGCCGCGGAAGAAGTGGTTGAAGCCGACCTCATACAGGCTGGCCGCGGAGGCATAGGTGGCGATGTGGCCGCCCACTCCGAGGCCCGGCCGGTTGGCGCGGCTGACCATGACGGCCGCGTTCCACCGGATGTAGGCCCGGATCCGGCGCTCCACGTACTCGTCGCCGGGGAACCAGGGCTCCCCTTCGGGCGGGATGGTGTTGATGTAGTCGGTGCTGCGCAGGCCGGGCACGCCGACCTGCTGCGAGCGCGCGCGCTCGAGCAGCCGCAGCATGACGTATCGCGCCCTGGTGCGACCGTGGGTCCGGACGATGTCGTCGAAGGACTCAAGCCACTCCCTGGTTTCCTCCGGATCGATGTCCGGCAGCTGGGTCGGCAGTCCGTCGCTGATGATGGAAAAGCGCTGGCGTCCGGAGGCCACGGGTGTCTTCCTCGCAATCGGCAGCCTGTGCGGCCGCGTCGAAGTCGTGTTGTCCTGCTCCAATCCTCGTACGCGCCGCCGGCGAGCGCATCTCTGCCCTGCGGTAGCTGGCCTACCGGCCAGTAACCCAGGTCGCCGCGACGAGGTGGCTTCTGCCTCCTATTTTCCCCTATCCGGCGTACTACCCGGCGCCAGCGGCTGCGCAAGTCGGCTGGCTCTGCCGGGACTCCGGGGGACCCGCCCGGTCCGGCTCCGCCATGCGGCCTAATTGTGACTTGCGTACCGCGCCGACCCAGTGTGAACTGTGCGATCAGGAGCAGCGACCACGGTCGCGGCTGTGTAGACACCCCGAGGCTGGGCATGTGCCAGGTTCGAGGTTTCTGCGAGTGCAGCCGCGGCGGAAAGGACCAGGAGGACTTCAGTGAGCGCGACCGCGGGCCAGGCGCAGGACCAGCGCGATCTGGCTGAGCGGCTTGGCGTCAAGCCAGGCCACGTGGTGCAGGAGATCGGATACGACGACGACGTGGACGAGGCGCTGCGCGACTCGGTCGTGGCGTTGGAAGGCGCCGAGCTCGTCGACGAGGACTACGACGATGTCGTGGACGGCGTTCTCATGTGGTGGCGCGAGGGCGATGGCGACCTCGTCGACGCCCTGGTAGACGCGCTGACGCCGCTCGCGGACGGCGGCTACATCCTGCTGCTCACCCCCAAGACCGGGCGTTCCGGCCATGTGGAGCCCAGCGAGATCGGCGAGTCGGCGCCGACCGCCGGGCTGTCGCAGACCTCCACCGTCAGCGCCGGCCGCAACTGGTCGGCCAGCCGGCTGGTGGCACCGAAGGCCCGCCGCTGACAAAGCCGGCTGGCCGGCGACCCGACCGCGGTCTGGGCGGCAAGACGGGATCCCGGTACTGCCGGCCGTCATCTCGATGGCAGACTGTGTTCGTCCTTTTCCAGAATCCGCGCTTTCGCGGAACCCGCGCTGAGAGGAACGGTCCCATGGCGGTGGACGTCGGCGATCTGGCCCCCGACTTCGAGCTGAAAGACCAGCACGGCACGCCGGTGAAGCTATCGAGCTTCCGCGGCGCCAAGAACGTCGTTCTGGTGTTCTACCCGCTGGCATTCAGCGGCGTGTGCACCAGCGAGA
>JBOHCP010000220.1:0-8066 GCA_050698875.1 Streptosporangiaceae bacterium
CCGGCCGCACGAGCCACGGAGCCCGTCGCCGCAGCCGCCGCGACGGACCCGGTGTGCGGCATGGCGGTCGAGGCTGGCCCAGACAGCCTCCCGCTTGAGCACGACGGGGTGACCTATTACTTCTGCTGCGCCGGGTGCCGCCAGGCGTTCGAGCGAGATCCCGCCGCCTACGGGAAGAGAGAAACTCGATGCTGATCAAGAACGGATTCGAGGTTGCCGAGCCGGTCGAGAAGGTTTGGCAGTTTTTCGGCAACATCCCGCAAGTCGCGACGTGCCTGCCTGGCACCGAGCTGACCGAGAGTCTGGCCGACGACAAGTACGCCGGGCGGGTCGCGGTGCGGATGGGCCCGGTGCGCCTGCAGTTCGCCGGCACGGCCGACATCACCGAGCGGGACGAGGCGGCGAAGCGCATCGTGGTGCACGCGGCCGGCGCGGAGGAGAAGGGCCGCGGGCAGGCAAGCATGGTCGTCACCGCGACCCTGGCCAGGGCTGGCCAGGGCACCAGGGTCGAGGTTTCCCAGGACCTGCAGCTCTCCGGCGCGTCCGCGCAGTACGGCCGCGGCATGATCTCCGACGTCACGTCGGTTCTCATGCACGACTTCGCGGTCAACCTGCAGGATCGCATCGAGCGGATCGAGCGCGGCGAGTCAGCCGACCAGATCGCGGCCGCGAGCGCAACCCCGGCGAGTGGCCTTACCCTGGGCCTGCGCGCCGCCCGGATGGCGTTGCTGCGCGTGTTCCGCCGGTTCTTCCTCCCCTACCAGCCGGCAACCTGAGGAGCAGAGTCATGGTCTTGTGGTGGATCGGAAACGTGATCCTGCTGGTCGCCGTGCTGCCTGTGGTGATCTTCCTGCTGAACCGCGTGCTGGCCGCGCTCGAGCGCATCAGGCACGCGACCGACGACATCCTCGTCGGCGGCGTCGCCCTCGTCGGCGGGCTGACGCCGGTGCCAGACGCGCTGGCGACGACGGACACAACAGTCAGGGAAATATCCGTCGGCGCCGTCCGCTACGCGGGCTCGGTAGCCAAACTCCTCGGATAGCTCAGTCTCCCGGCTCAACGACAGCCTGCCGGCCATAACCCCCCCGGCTGACCGAAAGGAATGGTCAATGCCAGCAGCCGCCTGGTTCACCCTGATCGTCTCGGCGGTGATCGTCGCGATCACCGCGGTTGGCCTGCTGCGGGTGATCCTCCACCTGCGGGCCATCCGCTCCACCCTGGTCGCGACGACCGGCGGCGTGCAAGCCATCGCACAGCTGACCAGCACGGTGCCCGAGCGTCTCACGTCAGTCAATGCGAGCCTGAAGCCCGTCAGGGACTTCTGCGAGACCGTCTGATCCGGCCGGGACTCTGGAGGCCCTGACATGAGCGCACACTTTCTCGCTACCGCGAGCGGCACCAGTCACTTCGGCTGGGTTCTCGGTTACGTCATCGGCATCGTCCTCGTGGTGGTGGTCGTCGCACTGGTGGTGCCGATCCTGCTGCTCGCGCGGTCGATCGGAGACGAGGCGCCGAAGATCAACAGCGGGCTGGCCGGCGCGGTGCAAAACACCGCGCCGCTCGGCGCGCTGCGCACGACCATCGACTACGCGGTCGCCATCATTGGCGGACTGCAGCGCGGCCGCGCACGGCTGGGAGGCTGATCATGCACACGCTCGCCATGTCCTCCTACGAGCACACCGCGTGGACCGTGGCAGTGATCCTCGGCTTCGTCGTGGTCGTTGCCGTGGCCGCGCTGCTGAGCCTGCTCATCTACCTGGTGAAGCGGATCGACAGCCGGGTCGTCACGGTCCGGGACACCCTCAAGGCTGCCGAGGCGAACACCGCCGACGCCGCGCTCATCCCCCAGGTCGCAGACGGCGTCGAGGCGGTCCTGGCCGAGGGCTTGCAGCATCATCTGTTCCTCGGCCGAGTGCTCGGGAAGGTGAAGTCATGACGACGCTCGTGGTTCTCACGGTCATCGCGATCGTGCTGCTGATCGCGGGTCTCGCGGTCTACCTGTTCTGGGCGGGCACGCTGCTGCACCGGATCGCCGGGAACCTGGAGGAGAGCGCGGACCTCGTGCGCGCCATCGGCCGCAACGCTCAGCCGATCGTTCCGGGCGTCGAGCACATCAACGAGACCGGGGGGGTCGTGGCCGGCGCGCTGCCGCTGCTCTACGGGATGGCCGAGCAGATCGTCGCGGGCGTGACGCCGCGGCCTGAAGCACCGGAGTTGCCCGAGCCAGCGCGACCGGCCTCGGGTACCCGTCGCTCCAGGCTGCTCGACGCCGTCGGGTTCGCGCCGCAGCCGTAGCCGCATGCCCGTCCGGGCCACCGCCGATCAGGAGTGGCCGGACTGGTCGGGGCCACGCCGGGCGACCGGACCGGTGGTGGGCGCGGAGTACTCGCCGATCCAGTGGTCTTTCCACGCGTTGTCGAACTGCTGCTCGTTACAGCTCGGGTGGTAGATGGCGATCTGCTCGCGGGTGATCTGCTCGCGGTGTGCCTGGCTACCGCCGGGCACCTCATACGTGCAGATGTACACCTTCCACTTCGAGCCCGCCCTGCGCACCCAGCAGGCCGCCTTCGGGTGCTGGAACGGGAACCGCTCGGCGGACAGGTCGTCGGAGTGGCCGACGTAACTCACCGCGTACCGCTCCGGCCTGGTATCGGGGTCGGGCTTGTACAAGATCGCGTAGACCGCGGCGACCTGCGGCGGAGTCCAGCCGCCGAGCAGCCTCGGTCCTTCGAACGGATAGCCGGCCAGCGAGCCTAGCCTGATCACCGGTAGCCGTCCTGCTCGTCCTCGGCCTCGCTGATGGCCTCCGTACGGACCACGGGCGCGGCGGGAAGCCGGGCGGCCGCGGCGGCCTGGCGAAAGGCCTGCGTCGCGCGCTCGATGGCGTCCTCGCGACTGTCGGCCTCGACCATGAGCTGAGCACCGTAGCGGGTTGTGCCGATCCCGGTGGCGACGCCGTCGCGGCCTGCGATCGCATCGGCGAGCTCCACGATCTCCTCCCGGCTGAGGATGCGCTCGCCCTCCGCTACGATACCGACGCTCCACCGCACCTGGCGCTCCCTTCGCTACTGTCAGCTAGCCAAGCACCGGCAGGAGGGCGGCGAGCTGCTCCAGGCTGGCCAGGTCGTGCCCGGATAGCAGCAGGTCGATGTGCGGTGCTGCCACCATCATGCCCACAGTGCTGGGGCGAAAGTGCGGGTCGTCGCCCTTGTGCGGGTTCAGCCACACAAGGCGGTAGCACAGCCTGGATAGCCGGTCCATAGCGGCAGACAGCTGCGCCGGGTCGCCGCGGTCCAGGCCATCGGAGCAGATCACCACGACACCGCCGCGGCACAGGCCGCCACGACCCCAGCGCCGGACGAAGGTGTCGAGCGACTGCCCGATCCGCGTGCCGCCGTCCCAGTCGACCACCGCCCTGGATGCCAGCTCCAGCGCGCTGTCGGGCCGCCGGTGCTCTAGCACTCTGGTGATCCGGGTGAGCCTGGTGCCGAAACAGAAGACCTCGACCTTCGCAGCGGCATGCTTCGCCGTGTGCGCGAACTGCAGCAGGTGCCGCGAGTAGTCGGCCATCGAACCCGAGACGTCGAGGATCAGGATCAGCGGTCGCAGCTTCGTCTGGCGCTGACGGAAGAACAGCTCGCCTGGCTCGCCGTGCATCCGCATCGAGTCCCTGATCGTCCTGCGCAGGTCCGGCCTCCGTCCGGATGGCGCTGGCCGGGTCCTCCGGGTGCGCCGCCGCGGCGGCGTGAGCCGCAGCCGCGCCATGATCCTGCGCAGCGCCGCCAGCTCGGCGGGCGTGCACGCCGCGAACGACCGGTGCTTGAGCGCGTCAACGTCGGAGGCCATCCAGCCGAGGACGGGGGGCTCTTCCTTCTCCTCAGTGCCGGGCTCGGTGCCGGGCATGACGAAGGCAGCGGTCTCCGCCTCGGCGGCGGCGCTGGCGCGTAGCATCAGCAGGCTCGCGGCCGGCGCGCCGTCGTCCAGAAAATAGCGGCGAAACGCGCGGTCGTAGGCGGGAATGTCGTCTGCCTTGCTCACCAGCGTCGTCCGGCCCGCCCAGTACAGGTCGAGCAGGTCGGTGGGGTCGAGCGGCGCCATCGCTGAGCAGTAGGTCAGCACGTCGCCGGTGCCGACGGTGAGGCCGTCGGCGCGCAACTCGCGCGCGAAGCCGACAAGCACCCCGGTGAACGGCGCGCTCTCAGGCACCCGAGGTGATCTCTTCCAGGTTGTCGCTGACGAGGTCGAGATCGTCGCGGTCCTTGATGACAGCGCCGAGCGAGTCCCCGGCGGCCTGCGGGGTCAGATCTGTCTCGCCCAGGAAGCCGAGGGTGCGAACCCAGTCGATGGTCTCGGCGACGCCGGGCGGCTTGGCGAGGTCGAGCTCGCGCAGTCGGTGGACGGCGCGTACCACCTTCCGCGCGAGTTGCTCGGCGGCGGCCGGCTCGCGCACAAGCACGATCTCCACCTCGCGTTCCTGCGTCGGGTACCCGATCCAGTGGTACATGCAGCGACGGCGCAGCGCGTCGTGGAGTTCCCTGGTCCGGTTGGAGGTGAGGATCACCGCAGGCGCCGACTCTGCCTTGATCGTCCCGATCTCCGGAATGCTGATCTGGAAGTCGGACAGTACCTCAAGCAGGAAGGCCTCGAACTCGTCGTCGGCGCGGTCAACCTCGTCGATCAGCAGGACGGCCTGATCACCAGCCCGGACTGCCTCAAGCAGCGGCCGTTCTAGCAGGAACTTCGGGCCGAACAGCCGGTCGACCGCCTGCTCGTCGGTCGCCTGGTGCTCCGAAAGCGCCCGGATCTGCAGCATCTGCCGGGCGTAGTCCCACTCATAGAGCGCCTGGTTGGTGTCGATGCCCTCATAGCACTGCAGCCGGATCAGCCTACGGCCGAAGATCGCGGCCAGGGCCTTGGCTACCTCGGTCTTTCCGACGCCTACCTCGCCCTCGAGCAGGAGTGGCCTGCGCAGCGACAGCGACACCAGCAGCGCGGTGGCCAGGCCCCGGTCGGCCAGGTATCCGCCCAGTCGCAGGCTCCGGGTCAGCGCACCGACGGTGCCGGGATACTCCACTGAGCGATCTCCTCGCCGTCAGGTGCCTCAGCGCTCGGTCAGCGCTCGGCGGCCGACCCCAGCACGAGGTCACGAATCGTGCCGCCGTCGCGGTTGAGCTTCCCCTCACGTGCCAGCCGAGCCTGCCACGCAGCGGTGAGGTCCTCCTCGCCGTCCGCGAAGTCGTCGTATCCGACCCCCGCGTCATCCATTCTCTTGCACGACTTCTGCTCGCACGCGTCGTCCACGTCTGCGGCGCTCTGACCCTGGCTGCGCCACACTTCGCGCAGCACGTCCAGCGCCTCAGCAGGCTCTGCGCCCATATCGGACATCCCTTCGGCCATGCCCCGTGTTCCCTCGAATCTAACCCCGGACGCGGGCCGGTCGCGAACCAGGATTAAGTGATCTCTTAATCGGCCACGTCGGGCACCTTCTGTCAGGCCGGGTCGGCATGATGGTGTGGGCCTCAACCTCCGGAGACGTGCCGATGGACCGCACTGTGACAGCGAGCAGAATGACGACCATGCCGGATCTCACCTTCCGCGGTGACATGACAGTCGAACTGGTCAAGCACGCTGCCTCGGACGCTGACGTCCTCTGGGCCGCCCGGGTCTCGACCAAGGGGGAGCAGTCGCTGGCCGATATCCACGCTGATCCCGAGCGCTCGGCCGGGCTGATCAATTACCTCATGCGGGACCGGCACGGCACCCCGTTCGAGCACTCCTCCATGACGTTCTACGTCAGCGCCCCCATCTTTGTCTTCCGTGAATTCATGCGGCATCGCACGTTCAGCTACAACGAGGAGAGCGGGCGGTACCGCAAGCTGGAGCCTGTCTTCTACGCGCCAGGACGGGATCGCGCGCTGGTCCAGTCGGGCAAGCCCGGCGCGTACGAGTTCAGCGCTGGCAGCGCTGAGCAGCACCTCCTGGTGACCGACACCGTCGAGGCCGCTTGCCGCCAGTCGTACGCCGCGTACCTGGAGATGCTCGAAGCGGGCGTGGCTCGTGAGGTCGCCCGCACGGTCCTGCCGGTCGGCCTCTATTCGTCGATGTATGCAACGTGCAACGCGCGCGCGCTGATGAATTTCTTGTCGCTGCGAGTGAAGCGCCCCGACGCCGCATTTCCCTCGTTCCCGCAACGCGAGATCGAGATGGTTGCCGAGCAGATGGAGGTGCTGTGGGCCGGGCTCATGCCGCTGACCCACGCTGCCTTTGAACGGAATGGACGTGTCTGTCCTTAGTCTGAGGAAATTCGGGACATGATTACCTGGCAAGAATTCGCATCGCAGCAGCGTGCTCTTGCCCGCGAGGGAGCTGACCTGCTGTATCACTTCGGCGTCGGCCTCGCGTTTCTCAGCACCGTGCGGGCTGACGGTGGGCCACGGCTGCATCCGGTGTGTCCCGTGGTCACCTATACCGGGCTGTATGCATTCATCGTCCCATCGCCGAAGCAGCGTGACCTCCACCGAGACGGGCGGTATGCGATGCACTCGTTTCCGCTCGAGGATAACGAAGACGCTTTTTACGTCACCGGAACGGCCAGGCATGTCCCGGATCCGGAAATCAGGAGCCAGTTGGCGAAGCAATTCGCCGATGAGCGGTCGGCAGTAGGCGTCCCGCCGCCGGGCGAAGGTCAGCACCTGTTCGAATTCCGCGTGCAGACCGCGATGGTGACCCGGACCACCGGGCACGGCGATCCGGAGCCCCGGCCCAGCATCTGGCGGGCAGCCTGAGCCGCTCGGCGCGCTCCCACAGGTCCTGCTCGCGGACCATGCATGCTGCGCGTTGGGCCGCGGCTGATGTCACCGCGCCTGTGCCGGCGCGGCAACCATGAAGACCTCCTCCTGCGCCGTGATCGGCGGCGGCAACTCGGCCCGGTACTCCCGCGCGCGAACGGAGTCAGGGTCGGCGCGAACGGCTTCCTCGATGCGTTCGTACGCGCGGCGATCGTCGTATTCCCACACGGCAATGACCCGGCCATCCTCCGCCTCCCAGCGACCAATCAGCCGGGCGCCGTGCCGGCGCTGAACCGGCAGTAGGTGCGTGCGGGAGAACTCGTGAAAGAGCGGCAGGTTCTCGCGAACCGTCTCATAGCTGCGCATCCGGTACAGCACGCGATCAGCCTGCCAGGCTGCCCCGACACCAGGCCCTGCTTCGTCGCGCCTGTCAGGCAGGAGCTCGGCACGGAGGTGATCGAAGCTCGCCCGGGTCTGCTTGCCGGTGCTGCTCTTCCCGGCCACGAGGCCGGGGTCGTGCGCAACTTCCCGCGGGCTCTGGAGTCGACACGGGGAACCCGCCATTTCGTGCTGGATACGCTGGACGCCCCTGGGGATGACGCACTTGCCGTGGAAGCGGCGATCGTCACCGCTGAGCTGGCGGCCAACGCGGTGCTGCACGCCCGCTCGGACTTCACCGTGGCTGTGTCGCGGTCGGCAGCAGGCGTGCGGATCTCGGTCCGCGATGCCGCCCCGCTGGAGGCGACGATCGGCCACGCACCGCTGGCTGTGAGCCCCGGCGACGGCCTGTGGGTGGTGGCTCAAGTGGCGGATAGCTGGCCGGTGGAGTCGCTGCCCGACGGCAAGGTCCTCTGGGCAGAACTGCCCGCGTCATCGCGGTAGCTGCGGGCGGCGGGCGCGGGCGATATCGTCGGCCGACAGCTACCGCCGGGCGTAGTCGGCGAATCCCTGCCAGTCGATGATGACACAAGGCTCGTTGCCGACGGTCCAGGCGGCATGACCGGGCGGGATGACGGCGAAGTCGCCGGGCCCGTATTCGATCTCCTCGCCGTCGTCGGCAACGACCTTCATCCGTCCCAAGACGTAGTAGGCGGCGTGCGCAGCCCGGCAGCTGTCGGTACCCGCGATCGGCTTCACGTGCTCAGACCATCTCCAGCCGGGCATGAAGGTGGCCCGGCCGACGGCGCCGCCGCGCGTGTTGACGACGTCGACCCGACCCGTGCCCCCTCGAACGGCCGCGATTCCTCGGGCGTATCCAGACTCATCCGTACGAGGCCT
>JBOHCP010000221.1:0-8063 GCA_050698875.1 Streptosporangiaceae bacterium
CTGAGCCGTGCCGCCAGCCTGAGCCGTGCCGCCAGGCTGAGCCGTGCCGTCAGCCTGAGCCGTGCCGCCAGCCTGAGCCGTGCCGCCAGGCTGAGCCGTGCCGCCAGGCTGAGCCGTGCCGTCAGCCTGAGCCGTCTCACCAGGCTGAGCCGTGCCGCCAGCCTGAGCCGTGCCGACGGACTGGGCCGTCTCACCAGCCTGAGCCGTCTCACCAGAGTGGTCCGCGGCACCAGCGTGGGCCGCGCCGACCGACTGGGCCGTCTCACGAGAGTGGTCGGCGGCGCCAGGGTGGGCAGCGCTGCGGCTGCCGGACCGGACCGCGCGCTCGGCTCTGGCCGCCGCCATCGCCTCGGTCTTGCGCTTGTGCGGTCCGATAACCATGATCATGTTCCGGCCGTCCTGCTTCGGCGACGACTCGACGAAGCCGAGCTCGGAGATGTCGCCAGCCAGGCGCTGCAGCAGCTTGAAGCCGAGCTCGGGCCTGGACTGCTCCCGTCCCCTGAACATGATCGTTACCTTGACCTTGTCACCCTGCTTGAGGAACCGCTCGACATGGCCCTTCTTGGTGCCGTAGTCGTGCGGGTCGATCTTGGGCCGCAGCTTGATCTCCTTGATCACGGTCTGGGCCTGGTTCTTACGCGACTCCCTGGCCTTCAGGGCTGACTCGTACTTGAACTTCCCGTAGTCCATCAGCTTGCAGACAGGGGGCCGGGCCATGGGCGCAACCTCGACCAGGTCGAGATCTGCCTCCTGGGCCAGCCGGAGCGCATCGGTAATGGACACGATCCCGATCTGCTCACCGGCGGCGCCGACGAGCCGCACTTCGGGTACCCGGATGCGCTCGTTAATACGAGGTTCGGTGCTGATGTGACCTCCTGATGTCACGATGCTCGCGGCTCAGGGGACCATCCCCCGAGCTGACCGGCGGAACTCGCCGGCTGTGGCGGTGCCGTACCGATCGCGTCGCACCGCAAAAGCCAAAAAGCCCCGCATATCGCACTTGCGGGGCCACCTGCGCGAGATCCTGCCGGTCTCAGGGCGGACCTGAGCCGGAGCGCCTCGCGACGCCGTTGCCATCGGTGCTCCGGCGTCCCGTCGCTCCGGTGGCAGGCGCCCGGCCTGTCGGCAAGCCCGGTGGCTTGCCGGCCCCGGGCTGTCGTTACGAAAGCCCGGCGTAGCTACCCGCCAGCAGGTGCAACCCTGCTGGCAAGGTGGGAGGCGGCCGAGGTGGTCCTCCGCTTGCACGCCCAGCGTGGTCCGCCGGCTATGGGAGCCGGACGGCAGGCTGCCGGGCCTTGTGCCATCAAGCCTAGCCCATCGCGGCAGCCGCTGGAATTGCCGGACCTAGTAGCGCCGGCGGGCTAGCGGCTATTCCCGCCTGCGGTCCAGCTCCGCCAGCCCGGCAGCCCGCATCACCTCGAGCGGCGCGCGATGCCCGGTCATGAGCCCGACCTGACCGGCCGCCTGGTGGAGGAGCATCTCATAACCGGATATGACAGCTGAGCCCGCCGCGCCCGCCGCGGCAGCCAGGGCGGTCGGCCACGGGTCGTACCCGACGTCCACCACGGCTCGCGCGGTGACCGTCCCTGCCGCGAACAGTCCGGCCACGTCGGCCGCCGCGGTACCGGGAATCGTCGAGATCAGCAGGTCCCAGCGGCGCCTCGCCAGTAGCCCGGCGCCGAGCTCCGCCAGGCGCACCGCGACGCCGAGCTGACCGGCGACCGTGAGCAGTGACTCGGCCCTCGGCCGGCAGCGGACCGCGACCGTGACGTCGGACGTGCCGGTCTCCCGCAGCGCCGCCAGCGCCGCGCAGGCGGTAGCGCCGGCGCCGAGAACGACCACGTTCCCCTCCGAGGTAACGCCCGCCGCGCGCATCGCCGCCACGAGGCCGGCGACGTCGGTGTTGAAGCCCAGCCGTTGCCCGTCCGTCAGGATCACCGTGTTGGCGGCTGCCACCGCGGTCGCCAGCGGCTCGGCGTGGTCAAGCAGCGGCAGCACGGCACGCTTGAGCGGCATGGTCAGCGACAGGCCTGCCCAGTCCGGGCCGAGCGAGGCGAGCAGGCCTGGCAGCCGGGCCTCGTCGCACTCGATGGCCTCGTACGACCAGTCGGCCAGGCCGAGCGCATGGTAGGCCGCGGTGTGCAGGGCCGGGGATAGCGAGTGGGCGATCGGTGAGCCGAGCACGGCCGCGCGGGTGGCGGCCATCGCTCAGACCCCGTTCTGCTTCGCCTCGTTGCTCCACGTCTGGAACTGCGCGCTGCTGTTGGTGAAGTCCGTCGTGCCGCTCTTGTTGATCGTCACGAAGTACAGCCAGTTGTTGCTCGACGGCGCCGGGTGCAGCACGGCCTGGATCGCGGCGGCGTCCGGCGAGTCGATCGGGCCGGGCGGCAGGCCAGCGTTTGTGAACGTGTTGTACGGCGAGTTCACGTGGAGCTGGCTAACGGTGAAGTTGTAGGAGTAGTCGCCCGTCGCGTATGCGATCGTGCTGTCGAGCTGGAGGTCCCACGGCGGTGACTGATTCAGCCGGTTGTCGATGACGCGGGCGACATCCGCGTAGTACTGCGGCCCCACCTCAGCTTCGAGCAGGCTCGCCTCGGTGATCACCTGCGCCGGGGTGAACTGCGCTGCCTGGGCCGCGGCCACCAGGTTCAGCGACCCCGCCTCCACGGTGAACTGGTGCACCGCGGCCTGCAGGATCTGCAGCGCCGTCGTGGAGCCCGGCACGATGTCGTAGGTGTCCGGGTAGAGGTACCCCTCCGCGCTCCCGTTCGCGTAAGCAGGCAGGCCGAGCGCCGCGGTGTCCTTGAAAGCCGTCTCGAACTGGCTGATCGGGATCCCGCTCTTCTTCGCCAGTAGCGGCAGGATCTTGGCTGAGACCAGCCCGTCGGGGATCGTGACGGTCGAGTTGACCTTGACCTTGGGATTGGTCAGCAGCGCCCAGGCGGCCGCCGGGCTCATGTGCTCGTGCAGCTTGAACTCGCCAGGCTGCAGGCCGGACTTGTTCACCACGTAGGCGTCCCAGGGATCGATCGACTCGATCACGTGCAGCCTCAGCAGCTGGGGCCCAATCAAGTCCGGCGTGTCGCCGGACTTGACGATCACGGTGACCGAGCCGAACCCGCTGCCGGTGTAGCTGGCGTGCCGCGATTTGTACTCGCTGTAGAAGTGGTACCCGACGCCGGCAACACCGGCGATGATCACCAGCACCACCAGCAGGGCTATCAGGCCCGCGTGGCTGCGGTGTTCCTTGCGGTCCTTGCGGCCCTTGCGGTCCTTGCCGGAGCGCCGGCCGCCGAGGTCATCGTCCTGGCCGAATCCCCGGAAGAAGCCCTCGTGCCGCGACATGTCGGGGTCGCTGACGCTGGCCGTGCTCGGGCGGGATGCGCTGGCGCCGTCCGGCCCATCGCGCCGGTCTCTCGCGTCATCCCAGGCGTACCGCTCGTCCGGCTCGTCATATCCGCCGCCGGGCTCGTACCCGGCCGGGCTCCCGTATCGCTCCTGCCCGCCGTAGCCGTCGTGTCCGCCGTAGCGGGCCGCCTCGCCGTCGGCATCCCGGCCGCCGTACCCCGGAGCCGGAGACTCAGCGGGCTCATACGGGTCCCGGCCGCGCCGGTACGGATCGGTCGACCCGCCCGGGTCGGTCATGCCGCGCGGGTCGGTCCGGCCGTGCCGCCCGCTGTCCCGCGGGTCGGTGCGCGCAGCCGCGTCCCGGCTGCCGTACTGGTCCCCGGCGACGTAGGGGTCCTGCGCGCCGTACGGATCCGGTGCAGGGTACGGATCTCGCGCGGCATAAGGATCACGGGCCGGGTAGCTGTCCGATCCCTCAGAGCCGGCGCTACGGCCATCGCGGTCATCGGCGTAATCGCCGCCACGATAACCGTCCTCGCGGTAGCCGGCGCCACCGTAACCGTCATCGGCGTAGCCGTCGCGGCGGTAGCTTTCCTGACCGTAACCGTCCTGGCCGTAGGCATGCTGGCCGGACCGGTCCTGGCCGTAGCCGCCCTGACCGGACCGGTCCTGGCCGTAGCCGCCCTGACCGGAACCGCCCTGGCCGTAACTGTCCTGGCCGTAGCTGTCCTGGCCGGAACCATGCTGGCCGTAACTGTCCTGGCCGTAGCCGCCCTGACCGGAACCATGCTGGCCGTAACTGTCCTGGCCGGAACTGTGCTGGCCGTAGCCATGCTGGCCGGACCGGTCCTGGCCGTAGCTGTTCTGGCCGTAGCTGTCCTGGCCGTAGCCATGCTGGCCGGACCGGTCCTGGCCGTAGCCGCCCTGACCGGAACCATGCTGGCCGTAGCTGTCCTGGCCGGAACCGTCCTGACCGGAACCGTCCTGGGCATAGTCGTTGGTGTGGCCGTCGCCATAGCCGGCCGACGGGTCGCCAACCTGCGGGTAGCCGCCGTCGGCCTGATAGCCATCGCCCCCGTAGCCACGCCCGTAGCCGTCGGACCCGGCCTGGTCACCGGCCGATCCATGACCGGGTGAGGTATACCCGTAGGGCTCGTCGGCACCCGGCGCGGCGTGCTGCTCGTCGGTCCGGCCCCGCGACCGGCGCCGCGCGCCGCGCGGCAGGCTGCCGGTGTCCTGCTGGTCGTCAAAGCGGTCGTACCCTCCGCGACTCATCTCGCCGCGCCCCCTGTAACTACCAGCTGGCCGGCGGGCTCGCCGGTCGCCCGCTCGATGTCCAGCGCGCCCTGCAGAACGACCGCGGCCGCGGCCTTGTCGACGACGTGACGCCTGGCCCGCGCGTCCAGGCCGCCCTGGCGCAGCGCGGCGTGCGCGAGCACCGTCGTGAACCGCTCGTCTACCAGCCGAACCGGCACCGGCGCGAGCCGGTCCGCCAGCGCGGCCGCAAAGGCCCTGCCGTCGGCCGCCGCCGTGCCCTCCGTGCCGCGCAGGCCGACGGCGAGCCCGACGACTACCTCGACCGGCTCGGTCTCGGCCGTGATCCTGGCCAGTTCCGCGAGGTCACCCGCGCCGCGCCGGACCGTGCCCAATGGCGAGGCGAGCGCGCCCGCCGGGTCGCTGCGTGCGACGCCGATGCGCACCGAGCCGACATCGATGCCCAGCCGGACGCCGGGTCTCAAGACAGTCCCCCGCACGTCCCGGTGCCGCGCGGCCGCGTACGGCTGTGGTGGCCAAGGGGGACGACCCCAGAGAACCTCCCGCAGGCCACCGAGGGAGGCATATATATCGGTATGGCCACAGGTTGGCAGCGACACGGCTTCACCCTACGGCACCTGAGCCCATTATGTCCCGAATAAGCTCACGGACCGCGGTCAGCGCCCCGTCGATCAGCTCGTCTGCGCGGTCGCCTAGCGGCGCACCGCCGCCCTGGGCGACGTCATCCTTGCCGCCACCACGGCCACCGAGGGCGCCGCAGGCGGCGACCACCAGTCCGCCCGCGCGCAGGCCGCGTGCCCGGCCGGCCTCGTTAACGGCCACGACCACGGTCGGCCGCCCGTCGGAGGCGCCGATGGCCACGACCACCCCCGGCCGGTCCGGTGCAATCCGGCCGCGGATGTCCAGCGCCACCTTCCGGATCTGGTCGGCCGCCACGCCGTCGGGCGCCCGGTAGGCGACCAGGGCCGCTCCGGCCACATCCGCCGCGCGGTCGGCCAGGTCGGCCGCGCCGCCCAGCAGCTGGGCAGACCGGAGCTGCTCCAGGTCACGCTCTGCCTCGCGCAGCCGGGTGACTATGCCGGAGATACGCTCGGGCAGCTCCTCCCGGCGGGCCCTGAGCTGGTCCGACAGCTGGCTGACCAGAACACTCTCCCTGGCCAGGTAGCGGAACGCGTCGATGCCCACCAGCGCCTCGACCCGGCGCACGCCGGAACCGATCGACGACTCGCCAAGGATCTTGATCAGCCCCAGGTTGCCCGACCTGGCCACGTGCGTGCCGCCGCATAGCTCACGGGAGTACTCCCCGACCTCGACCACCCGCACCTGGTCGCCGTACTTCTCGCCGAACAGGGCGAGCGCGCCCATGCCGCGCGCTTCATCCAGCGAGGTGTGGAAGGCCCGTACCTCCAGGTCGCCCACCAGAATCTGGTTGACCTCCTCCTCGGCCTCGGTCAGCACGGACGCGGCGACGGAGCCGAGCGCGGTGAAGTCGAACCGGAACCGGCCAGGAGAGTTCTCCGACCCGGCCTGCGCCGCCGACTCGCCCAGCAGGCCGCGGAAGGCGCGGTGCACCAGGTGGGTCGCGGTGTGCGACCGGGAGATGGCCCGGCGCCGCTCGATGTCGATCTCCGCGTGCGCCGTCGCGCCGACCACGATCTCGCCAGCGGTGACCGTCCCCCGGTGCACGATGAGGCCGGGCACCGGCGACTGCACGTCGGTCACCGCGATCACGCCGCCGTCGCCCGCGCCGCTGCCGGCCGCGGTGATGACACCGTTGTCGGCCAGCTGGCCGCCGCCCTCGGCGTAGAAGGGCGTCCAGTCAAGCACGACCTCGACGGCGGTCCCCGGGCCGGCCGACGGCACCAAGGCACCGGCCACGATCAGGCCCGCCACGGTGGCATCGCCCGCCACCTCGTCGTAGCCGGCGAAGGTTACCCGGCCGGCCTGCTCGAGCACGTGCGCGAACACCGAGATGTCGGCGTTGCCGGTCTTCTTGCCGGCCGCGTCGGCCTTGGCCCGCTGCCGCTGCTCGGCCATGAGCCTGCGGAACTCGCCCTCGTCGACGGCGAGGCCCTGCTCGGCTGCCATCTCCAGGGTCAGGTCGATCGGAAAGCCGTACGTGTCGTGCAGCTGGAACGCCTGACTGCCCCGGATGGTCTCGCCGCCGGCCCGCCTGGTCTCCTCGACCGCGGCATCGAAGATCGCGCTACCCGTGCGCAGCGTGGCGGCGAACGCCGCCTCCTCCGCGTCGATCACCGGGTGAATGTGCGGCGCGTCCCTGATGAGCCCACGGTACTGAGCGCCGAGCGCGCCGATAGCGACCGCGGACAGCTCGTGCATGAAGTTCTCGTCCTGACCGCGCCCATACCCGCCGGCACGATAGCCGCCGCGCTGCGCGCCGGACAGCAGCCGCAGCTTCTGCATGCTGCGCCGCAGGATTCGGCGCAGCACGTAGCCACGACCCTCGTTGGACGGGATCACGCCGTCCGCCACCAGCATGACCGCGGTCCGCACGTGGTCGGTGACCACCCGCAGCGCGACGTCGGACCGCTCGTCAGTGCCGTACCGCTGCTCGGTGAGCTCGGCGGCCCGCTCGAGCACCTGCCACATCGTGTCGATCTCGTAGATGTTGTCGACGCCCTGCAGCAGCGCGGCCATCCGCTCCATGCCCATGCCGGTGTCGATGTTGCGCGAGGGCAGGTCGCCGACAACGTCGAAGTCGGTCTTCGCGCGCACCGCCCCGAGCTGGTACTGCATGAAGACCAGATTCCAGACTTCCAGGTAGCGGTCCTCGTCCGCCTCCGGGCCACCCTCGCGACCGTAGTCGGGACCGCGGTCGTAGTAGATCTCCGAGCACGGGCCGCCTGGCCCTGACACGCCCATGTGCCAGTAGTTGTCGGCCAGGCCGCGGCGCTGGATCCGGCTCTCGGGGACGCCGACGACGTCCTGCCAGGTCTTGGCCGCCTCGTCATCGTCGTGCAGCACGGTGACCCACAGGCGGCTCTCGGGGAAGCCGAAGCCGCCGTCGGGCTCGGGCCGGGTGAGCAGGTCCCACGCAAACGGGATGGCCTGCTCCTTGAAGTAGTCGCCGAAGGAGAAGTTACCGAGCATCTGGAAGAACGTGCCGTGCCGCGTGGTCTTGCCGACCTCGTCGATGTCCGGCGTTCGCACGCACTTCTGGCAGCTCGTGGCCCGCCGGAACGGCGGCGTCTGCTGCCCGAGGAAATACGGCTTGAACGGCTGCATGCCGGCGTTGACCAGCAGCAGGGTCGGATCGTCGGCGACCAGGCTGGCCGAGGGCACGATGGTGTGTCCGCGCTGCTCGAAATAGCTAAGGAAACGGCGGACGATCTCTGCCGACTCCATGAACGCCATCCTTCACCTAGGGGCGACCCGGCCACAAAGACCGGGAACGGAACACTCAGGGCGCGGCGCGGCCT
>JBOHCP010000222.1:0-8044 GCA_050698875.1 Streptosporangiaceae bacterium
TGGCGGCTTCCTCACGGAACTCCGGTGAATAAATCCTGTATTTCGCTGGCAATTAACTGATCCCTTCCGAGTGAGGATCCTAAAGGATCCGCAGTCCGGAAAGAAGGAGGCGCGCCAGGCCCTGTGCGCCCGCGTCACGGTGCTGGTGATGGCGGCCGGGTCCGAGACGCTCGCGCTGGCTGACCGGGTGGCGTGGCTGCAGGCGAGCCGCGTCGGCATTCCGGCAGTGACGGTGGCCGGGGTTCGCTGTGATGTTCCGGTTGACTTCGGCAGCGAGGCGATCTGGACCGCGCAGGTGGCCGTGATGCGTGCCGCATTGGAAGGGAACGGGCGGCCGCCGGTCAATGCCGTCGTCAGCAGCGAGCCGTACGGAAAGGAGCTGGCTGCCCGGTTGGGCGCGAAGCACGTCTGCGTCGACCCCGGCCGGGTGACGGTGGCGGTGTCGGCCAGCCGGATCCGCGCTGACCTGGCTCGCTGCTTGGATGAGCTGCTTGCCCCGGCGCGGACCGGGCTGGCCGCGCGGGTCGTCGTCGTGGGCGCGGAGTCGACCGGGACGTCGACAGTCGCTCAGGCGCTTGCGGGGGAGTACCGGCGCCGCGGCGGCGTGTGGGCGCGCACCCGGTGCGTCACCGAGGCGGGCCGGGACTACACGGTCACCAAGTGGCAGCAGGCCCGGGCGGTGGCTGCGGCCGCAGGGCGCACGGACCCGCCGCTGGGCTCGCTGATGTGGACAGCTTCGGACTTCGACGCGGCCGCGGCCGAGCAGACCCATGGTGAGAACGAGGCGGCGGCTGCCGGGTCGCCGCTGCTGATCTGTGACACCGACGCGTTCGCGACCTCGGTGTGGGAGCGTCGCTACCTGGGCGGGCGGGCCCGCGGCCTGCAGCCGTGGGCGACAACAGACCTGCCCCGTCACGACGTTTACCTGCTGACGTCACATGAGGGGGTGCCGTGGCAGGACGACGGGCTGCGCGAGGGAGACCTGGAGGTCCGGGCCGCGATGACGGGGTGGTTCGCGAAGGCGCTGACCGCGGCCGGGCACTCGTGGGTGCTGCTGACCGGCAGCCTCGCCGAGCGGCTCGCGCTGTCGATGCGGATTACCGAGGAGGTGCTGGCGCGCCGGGCGGCCTTCGGCCCGGCGATCACCGATGCCGCGCTCTCGGGTCACGGGACAGCGCAGTGAGCGCCGCAGGGGAGAGGACTGGGGAGCGGGAGTTCCTGCACCGCTACGACCCGGGGGAGTTCCCGCCGTTCGCGGTGACCGTAGACCTGGCGGTGTTCACGATCCGCGCCGGACTGCTGGCGGTGCTGCTGGTGCAGCGCCGCGACCATCCGTACCGGGGCTACTGGGCGCTGCCGGGCGGGTTCGTGAGAGCCAGCGAGAGCGCCGGCGAAGCGGCGTTGCGGGAGGTGGCTGAGGAAACGGGTGCCACCACGTTCACCGGGCGCCTCGAGCAGCCGCGCACGTACTCCGACCCGGACCGCGACCCGCGGATGCGGGTGGTGTCGGTCGCCCACGTCGCCCTAGCGCCTGGGCTGCCCGACCCGCGCCCGGGCGGGGACGCCGAAGCTGCTCGGTGGTGGCCGGTCGAGGACCTCGGGCTCAGGGACGGCGGCCCGGATGCCCCGCCGCTGGCCTTCGACCACGCGGTTATCCTCGCCGACGCGGTGGAGCGGGTCCGGTCCAAGCTGGAGTACACCACCCTGGCGGCCAGTTTCGTCGAGGAGCCGTTCACCCTCGCCGATCTGCGCCGCGGGCGCGCGAAGTTCGCGCCAGGGCATGACATTGCCATCGCGATCGACGTTGCGGCCACGTCGCTGTACGACCGGGCGGCGGGGTGCTATCAGCTGCGCAGGGAAGGACGCACCGCCACCAGGGATGACATGCTCGACCTGATCACATCCTGGGTCGGCGAGCAGGCTGGCGGTGGCCTCGCCTGAGCGGGTGGCGGTGATGATCGCCCGGCGAGCGGCGGTGAAGGCGTGGTGCAGCGGCGGCCGGAGGTGTGCTCGTTCGCCGACCTGGACCTGAGCGGGTGGATGACGGCCTGGGGCCGTGTCTTCCACGCCGGGCATGGCCGGATGGCCTCGGCGGCCAGCCGGGCTCGTGCTGAGATCGCGCTGCGCCCGCTAGTGAGCCGGCTGGCGATCCGATACAGCGACGCGCCATGGTGGCAGCACGACATCTGGTCGCTCGAGCTCGACCCGCGGATCCCGCGCCGCCCGCACGAAAGCCGCGGCAACACCGCGGTGCGCTGGGAGAAGCTGGAGCCGGCCTGGCTGCGGGAGGGGTTCAAGTTCTACCTGCGCCTGCAGCTGGAATCCGGGCAGCTGACCTGGTCATCGGTAATGAACCAGCACGCGATCATCTTCCGGTTCGCCGCCTTCCTGGCCACCCGCGACATCAGCCATCCCGCGCTGGCCCGCGACGCCGGGAGCCTGCGCGCGGTGGCCCTGGACTTCCGGACCTTCCTGCACGGCTGGGACCGGACCCGGCCCGGCCGACCGGGAAACGGCGGCCTGGACGCGCGGACCATCGCCCGCAGCCTGCAGGCGATCGGCCTGTTTTACCGGGTGATGAGCGACTACCGGGCCGAGGCCGCCGCCGCGCTCGCCGACGACCGGTGGCTGGCGCTGACCGACGCGCACGCCCGGCTCTACCGGGATGGCGACTGGGCCCGCGGGCGAGCGATCCGCCAGGCTGATGAGCGCAACTACATCAACGACACCGACCTGGCCCGGATGCTCAGCCACATCGAGCTGCTCGGGCTGCCCCGCGGCCAGGCCAGGACCGTCACCCGGGACGGCCAGCAGATCGAGCTCGGCGGGTTCGGCCAGCCGGCGGTGATGCAGGCCTGGCTGATCCAGGCGCTCACCGGGCGACGGGCCAGCGAGGTTCGATGATGGACTTCGATCCGCTGAGCGATGTTCCCGGCCTGGATGCGGCCAGCATCCCCGAGGGAGGGATGGTCACCCGGCTGCGCTACCAGCAAACCAAGATCAGCGGCGCCCCGGACACCATCTTCGTCGGAGCGGACGTCGTGCAGATCATCGGCGAGCAGCAGGCCCGGGTCCGCCAGCAGTGGAATCTCGGCCCGGAGGTCACGCCCAGCTACCTGTTCCCCAAGACCACCGGCAACAGGCACGCCACCCGGCCGTGGGAGACCGACCGCTACAACGCCGTGCTCCGCTGCTTCAGCCTCGCCCTCGGTCTGCGCGATGCCGACAGGCAGCTCCTGCTGTATTCCCGCAGCCACCGGCTGCGTCACACCAAGGCCACCACCTTGCTGAACGCCGGGGCCCCGATCCACGTGGTGCAGCGCTACCTGGGGCATCTGTCGCCGGAAATGAGCATGCGGTATGCCGCGACCCTGGCCAGCACGGCCGAGCCGGGAGTTCCTCGCGATGGTCAAGATCGGCCGCGACGGGCGGGACATTAGCATGGACCGCCGCGACATCAGCATGGACCGCCGCGACATGCTCGACCTGATGCAGCTGGACCGGCGCACCGACCGGGTGCTGCCCAACGGGTACTGCCTGCTACCGCCCGCCCGGTCCTGCGACAAGGGCAACGCCTGCCATGGCTGCGACCACTTCGCCACCGACCGCAGCCACCTGCCCGAGATCCGCCGCCAGCTCGCGGCCAACGAGCAAAGCGGTCCTCGGCCTCTGGCTGCCCGGAGCCGAGCACAGCCACCGCGTCCCAGCTCGGCACACCTGAGCGGAGCGCCTCGACAGCCCGGCGTCTGGCCACGATCTCCTGCGGGCCCGGGCTCATCGGCGCCATGGTCATGCCACGGCCTCCAGCCGGACCTCGAGCCGGGCCAGCGCGGCGAACGGGTTGGCCCGCCGCCGGTCGCGTACCTCATCAGCGACCCTCAGATGCAACGCCGCATAAGCCGGCAGGCCGCGGGGTATCTGGCGAGGGGCCGGGGCTCCTGCTGGCAAGCCGCTCGTGCTGATCCGGCGAGCTTCTGGTCGGTGCTGCTGGCGCCCCGTGGCGGTGCCGAATTGCCGAATGCGGGGGAGTGGGAGGAGGGGTGTTCCGGCAGCCGACCCTGGGCAACCTGTCGGCAGGGCGGGAGGCGAAAGTGGACGCGCTAGCGGCGGTGCAAGGCGTGCCAGAAGTACATGTGCCGGGCGGTTGACAAGCATTGTCCGGACTGGCCGAATCGCAGGACCTCGTAGGGCCAAGGGCCAGGACTCCTGACATAGAGAGATGATCTATGCAGTGCCCGGTTGGTCTTTGACCTCGTAGCGCAAGGTGAGCTCGGTGCCGGGGTATCTGGTCGCGGTTTCGGTGAGCTGCTGGCAGAGCGCTGCGAGGGCGCGGGTGCGGCGGGGCGCGGATAGCGGGTCGAGGCGGACGGTGAGGACGCGGTCGCCGGGGATGATGTCGCCGCTGGCGTGCAGGGCCTCGCGGATCAGGGCGGCGGCTTCGTCGCCGGCCCGGGCGTAGCGCCCGTGCAGGGCGCGGGCCAGCATGGTCTCGGCGTTGAACGCGGCCATCCGGATCGCGTGGGTGATCAGCTTGGTCTGGGTGTCCAGGCGCACCATGGCGGGGTTGTGCTGGCCGGGCGGGGATCTTGGCCGGGACCGCCCTGGCGGCGGTCCCTGGCGTCTTTCAGCTTGCGGTGGGCGGTCTCGACGGGCCGCTGCAGCCGGTTCATCATCTTGTTCGTGACCACCACGGTGGTGCCCGGGGCGGGGTTCTTCAGCTCGGCGAGCCTGGCGTCGCGGGCGGCCCGGGGGCGGGCCAGCGCGTTCTGGGCGGAGGCGACCGCGGCGGCGGTCTTTTCCGCGGGGCTGGGCACCAGCCGGGACATGTCCTCGGGCACGGTGGCGTAGGAGTCGAGGGCGTCGAGGGCGAAGCGCGCGCGGCCGTACCGGAAGTAGTTCTCCTCCCGCCACCGGCAGGTCATCCGCCAGGTGACCGCTGCGGCCGGCAGGTCGCCGCGGGACCGGGTGGTCAGGATGCGGGCCTGGCGCGTCGCGCCGTCGCTGGCGGGCTTGCGGCGGGTGACCTCCCGCAGGTCCAGGATCCGGCCCTTGTGGCGGCCGGCCCGGATGGTGATCTGCACGTTGTCATCGGCCAGGTGGTACTCGCGCTCGCGGCCGTCGTCGCCGGCGCAGGTCACGGTGGTGAACGCGTCACCGGGCAGGTCAGCGGGCGTGCCGGAGCCGTCGTTCTTGCGCCAGGTCAAAAGGCCGAACACAATCGCCGGCACTAGAAGACGAGCGTCGACCCGCTCGGGTGTCACTTGCAGGTCAACTAGGGCAGCGCGGCGGGCAGACAGAAAGGTGGCTAGTAGATCTCGCTCCGATGGCCTACTTCGAGAATGATCACGCGCAGTTGGTCATCGTGGATCTCGTAGAGGACGCGCCAGTCACCCACACGGACGCGCCACGTCTTCGGGTCGCCTACGAGCTGAGTCGCCTGTTCCGGCCCGCGGACTCTCCGCTAACCCCTCGACAAGAGCCCGAATACGTTGTTGGACTGCCTTATCCAGGCTCTTGAATTGCTCGCTGGCGGTCTTTCGCCAGACGACCTCGTAGGTCACAGGTCGGCTTCGCGCTTGACCTGCTCCCACGGGATAAGCTCCTCGCCGTCCTCGATGCTCTGCCGGGCCTCGCGAGCTGCGGCGGCGTCGGCGAAGTCCTCCAGCAGCTCGGCCAGCTCGTCGGGCGACATGCGCTCGAGCTCGGCGGCGATCCTCGCGGGCACGATGGCCGCAACGCGCTGGCCATGATCAGTCAGGTAGACGACCTGGCCGCGCGCAGCCTCCTGGGCCACGTCGTGCGACAGGACTGGACAGTCCTCAATAGCCAGCTCGCTCATAGCTGCACCGCTTCCCCTCGGCTTGACAGTTGTCAAGCTGCATCCTGAGTGTAAGCAACATTGATAGTCAGAAGCCATTGCAGCACCGGCATAAGATGCGGCGCATGGCGTGCCGACTTCTCCTTGAGCCACCTCGAAAGTCGCTGACCTGCGACAATGTGACCCTCACGACGCTGATCGAGGTTAGCGCTGGGAGTTCGCTCAGGCCGTTGAGGGCGTTAGCCAGGCCGCCGGCGCGATCCCCACCGCCGAGCCGTTCACCCGCACCATCCGCCGCCGCCGGCCCGCCCCGCCGCCCCGCCGCTGCGCGTCGGCGTCGCCTGCGACGTCTCCGGCTCCATGGCCGCCTTCGCCGGCCCGGTCGCCTCTGCCGCCTGGATCCTCGCCAGGGCCGCCGCCGCGATCACCGGCATCCGCACCGCCACCGTCATCTACGGCGAGGCCGTCCGCCCCATCACCCGCCCCGGCCGCGCCCCCGGCCAGGTGACCGAGTTCGCCGCCATCGGCGGCAGCGAGAGATTCTGCAAGGCGGTCGACGCCCTCGACCACGCGCTCGACCTGGCCCGGCCTGGCACCGCCCGGCTGCTCGTCATCGTCAGCGACGGCCGGTACACCGCCGATGAGCGGGCCGGCGGCCAGCAGCGCCTAACCCGCCTGGCCGCCTGCGGGTGCGGCATCTTGTGGCTGGCCCCCGACACCCGGTCAGCCGACCCCATGCCCGGTGCCCAGGTCGCCATCCTCGCCGACCCCGCAGCCACCGCTGAGGCCATCGCACGCGCAGCCGCCCGCGCGCTGGCTGCCACCGCAACCTGAACCCGGCACGCCAACCGCCCGGGGATCGGACGGCCGCCACCTGGCCGCCTACCCCGACGCCGAGTTCACGCCGCACGCGATCGGCCGGGTGCTGGGCCGGTCCTCCGGCGCGGTCGCCAACGCCCTCGACCGGCTGACCGCGCTCGGCCAGGCGCAGCTGACCAGCGACCATCCCCGCCGGTACAAGGCGGTGCAGGCAGCGCACTCATACCTGGCCGCCTGAACCCGCACCCGGCCTGGGCGCAGGGCTTCCGGAAATGGATCTGCCGGAAGCCCCGCGCCGTTTTCAGACTCTGGCCAGGGGCGGAGGCGACGCCCCTAAATGCGCGGCATTCAGGCTCGCGGCGAGCGACTGCTGCGGGGGGGTGGCGTTTTCACACGGCCGGGTGAGGCGGTGGCCAGTTCGGCTGTCCACCGGTGCTGGCGCGCCGGCCGTGGTCGCCGTTCGATCGTCTCCTGGATCGCCGATCGTCGTTCGAGCGCGTCCTTGAGCCATGAGCGCTGTCCGGCGCTGAGTATCGGCAGGGCGGTCTCGAAGTCGCGCTGGTCGCTGTCCGTACGCGGCTTGTCTGTACCGGTCCGGGCCTTGATGAGCAGTACCGCCTCGGGAGCAAGGAACGGGATGCCCTCCCAGTCGCGAGTGATGTCGCAACCGGGGCACGCTGTGTCCCGCGCTGGACGTCGGCGCAACCTGGAAGCCCGGCTGGCAAAACCGGCTGCTGGCCCCTGCTGCCACAGCCGACAAGGATTCCGGTGCGCGCCAGCCTTTTCGCGTATGGCTGGATCGTGCAGCTCCGCTACTCCGGCCCGGCTACCGCCCGGCAGCTTCGGTTTGGCACCGCGGTCCGCGCCGCCAGACTGCAGGCTGACACGCATGACCTCTACGTTCCGGTTATCGGTGCGGGCAGCGCGGTGGTGGTACGTCGGCTAAGCCCGGGCGCGCCGGTATGCATTTCGAGCGTGACTGTCGGGCTCATGTACCAAACAAAGCCCATCGCGCACCCGGCGCGCGGCGCCGCAGTCAGAAGGGCCGGACACTGACCTGGGCGCGGATGAACCGGATCCAGAAACGGTGGCTACCACCCGCCCGTGTGATGCATCCCTTCCCGGAGGTGCGCTTCGCCGCCACATACCCAAGGTAGGAGCCCAGTGCGGTAATCCCGCACGCTGGGATCTGTGCGTGGGGGCCGCCCGCAAGGGCGGTCCCTACCGCGACTGGCGATCCCGGACACCCCGGAAATGGAGACGTGCGCGCCGCGGGTGCCGTCGACGAACTCGAAGTTGAGGTACACCGGCTGCCCGTCGCGGCCGAAGCCGACCGGCACCTTCGCCTCGCCCATCTCGTCGAAGTACAGCGCGGCGTCGCGCTGTTTTCCGGTCGCCCTTGCGACC
>JBOHCP010000223.1:0-8029 GCA_050698875.1 Streptosporangiaceae bacterium
GGCGGAGGCTCGCGATGCTGGAATCCGAGATCGAGACGCTGCGTGCGCTCTGGCAGCCGGGCACCAAGGCCTACCACGGGCCGCGTGTGCAGCTCCCCGAGACAACCTGCTACCCGCGGCCGGCCGGCCATCTCCCTGTCATCGTGGGCGGCAGCGGCGATCGAACGCTCGGCATCGCCGCCCGGCTCGCCGACGGCTGCAACCTGCCGTCGGACGCGGACGTGCTGGACGGCAGGCTGGGGGTCCTGCGGGCACACTGCGCGCGGGCCGGGCGCGACCCGGCCGAGGTGGCCGTCACGGTCCTGGACGTGCCCGTCGTCGGCCGTGACCGGGAGCAGACGGCGGCGCTGGTCGAGTCGCTGCGCGGACGGACCAGCGCGGCCGTGTTCGCGCGGCGACACCACGCAGGCGTCGTGGCGGATCACGTCGGCCGGTACCGGATGCTGGCCGACCGGGGGGTCAGCACGGTCTTCGTGTCGTCGCCCGATCTCGCCGGTCCCGACGATCTCGCCCGGCTTGCACCGATTGTCGCGTCCTTTGCCTAGCCCTCGCGCACTTTCCATTGCCTTCGCGCGCTTAGGC
Source organism: Streptosporangiaceae bacterium (assembly GCA_050698875.1). Classification (GTDB taxonomy): domain Bacteria; phylum Actinomycetota; class Actinomycetes; order Streptosporangiales; family Streptosporangiaceae; genus JAJYUU01. The sequence continues at coordinate 583 of JBOHCP010000223.1, forward strand.
AGGGTTATATGTCCGCTATAGGCGTGCGAAACCGGTGGAAAGTCGCGACGAGGTGCTGCGGCTATGACAGGGGCACCGCGCTGACGGGACGCCCGTCCTCGAGATAGACGCAGCCGCGCTGCCGGGCCCGGCCGTCGCGGTCGCGGACGGCGCGCACGCGGCGCCGGATCGGCTTGCGGAGCAGCGCCAGTGCGTCGGCAACCGGTACCAGCCGGTGCTCGGCGATCTCTGCTGACTGGAGCGTGATGGCCGACAGCGCGGCGTCGTCCTGCGCACCGCAGTCGAACAGAAACCGGATGCCACCGGGCCGGCCTGGCCGCGGCGGACGGAAGTCCACGCACGCCAGGCGCGCGCCAGCGACGTCGAGACCGCACTCCTCGCGCACCTCGCGCTGACAGGCCTGCCAGGGCGTCTCGCCGTCCGCCGCCATGACACCGCCGGGGATAGTCCAGCCGGACTTGTACGTGGGGCGCAGTATGAGCAGCCGGCCCCGGCGGTCGAAGATGAGCGCGCCCGCAGAGGCCGGAACGGCGGGCAGGTCGGGGTCGTTCTCTGCCAGCGGTGCGTCGTCTGTTTCGGCCATGCCTCACCCTAGCCAGCGCCGATACAGTGTCCCGATGGCGACATTCATCACCCGGCTGGCGCACACGCACGACAGCACCGGACTTCGGCTGGCCGTCAAGGACCTGATCGACGTCGAGGGCGTGCCCACTACAGCCGGCAGCCGGGCGGTCGCCGAGACGGCGCGACCCGCTGACCGGGACGCGGCCTGCCTGGCCGGAGCCCGCGCAGCCGGAGCGGTCGTCGTCGGCAAGGTCAATCTGCACGAGCTGGCGTACGGCGGCGCTGGCATCAACGAGTGGTTCGGCACCCCGGTCAATCCGCTGGATCCGTCACTGCTGCCGGGCGGCTCGTCGAGCGGATCGGCGGTCGCGGTGGCCGACGGGGACGCCGACGTCGCCTACGGATCCGACACGGGCGGCTCGGTTCGGATACCGGCAGCGTTCTGTGGCATCGCGGGGCTGAAGACCACGCACGGCCGTATCTCGCTGGACCGCGTGTGGCCGCTCGCGCCGAGCCTTGACACGGTGGGGCCGATGGCCAGAGACGTCGCGGCTGTCGTGGTCGGAATGACGCTGCTGGAGCCGGGCTTCCGCGTCGCCGGGTCGGCGGCCGGGCGGATCGGGCGGATCCGGCCTGCCGGGTTCGACGTGGATCCGCGAATCGACGCGGCGGTCGATGACGCGCTCGCCCGTAGCGGGCTCGACGTCGCCGAGATCGATCTGCCCGGCTGGCTGGCCGCGCGGGAAAGCTGCGGCGTGATACTCGACGCGGAGGCGGCCGAGTCGAACCGGGTCCTGCTGGACAATCCCGCCAGCCGCGCGCTGATCGGCCCCAACGTGCTGGCGAGGCTCATCAGCGCCGCGACCGTGACGCAGGAGCAGGTCACTTCGGCCCGCGCCGACCAGCCCCGCTGGCGTCAGGCGATGGCTGACGCGCTGACGGCCGCGGGCGGCCTGCTCGCGCTGCCGACGGTGCCGTTCTATCCGCCGCCGCTGACTGCACCGCCGGGCCTGCACTTCACCGCGTTCACCAACGCGGTGAACCTGGCTGGCTTCCCGGCGCTGGCGCTGCCGGTACCGAGCGAGCACTCGCTGCCCGCGAGCCTGCAGCTGATCGGCCCGCCGGGCTCCGAGGACCTGTTGCTCGCAACCGGAGCGGTCATCGAGGCCGCAGTTTCCTAGGATGAGCCGGTGGCAGCCGAGCGCCCCGTCCTCACCGAGGGGCAGATCATCGCCGAGGGTGGCTGGCACCCTCGCTACGCTCGGGTCCTCGCGGTTGCCAGCGACGGCGACTTCGGCTTCGCGCTCGTCGACGGGAACGGCGACGGCGCCGAGCTAGAGGACGAAATCTGGCTGTTCGGCGCCGGATCCTGGAGTGGCGGCCCCACCTCCGGCGCAGGCCCGCTGAGCCAGGTCGGAACCCTGCGCTCGTGGTGGCCTGCCAAGGACGTCTGCGTCGCCTACGGCAGCGCCCCCGGACGCCAGTCGGTCACCATCAGCCTGGCGGCGCAGCGGCACGATGTCCCGGTCGGCCGCTACGGCATCTGGGCTTTCGTCAAGGTGGTCACGGGCGCGCACGACTGCGACGGACCCGAGCTGGGCTAGGGCAGCTTCCAGTCGACGGGGTGGCCGCCTTGCTGCTGCAGTAGCTGGTCCGCGCGGCTGAACGGGCGGGAGCCGAAGAAGCCGTGATCGGCGGACAGCGGGCTCGGATGCACGGACTGAATGGTGGGCGTGGCACCGAGCAGCGGCGCGAGGTTGCGCGCGTCTTTGCCCCACAGAATCGCGACGAGCGGCCCGCCGCGTGCCGCGAGCGCACGAATCGCCTGCTCGGTGACCGGCTCCCAGCCCGTGCCGCGGTGTGAGCCGGGCCTGCCGGGCTCGACGGTCAGGACCCTGTTCAGCAGCATCACGCCGCGCTCGGACCAGGGCGACAGGTCGCCGGTCGACGGCTGCGGGTAGCCGAGGTCGGCGGAGTACTCGGCAAAAATGTTGACCAGGCTGCCCGGCAGCCGCCGCACGTCCGCTGCGACCGAGAAGCTCAGTCCCACCGGGTGCCCCGGCGTCGGATACGGGTCCTGGCCGACGACGAGCACGCGCACGTCGGCCATCGGCTGGCGGAACGCGCGCAGAATGTTGTCACCGGCCGGCAGGTAACTGCGGCCCGCGGCGATCTCGGCCCGGAGGAAACCGCCGAGGTCAGTGATGTTCGGCTCGACCGGCAGTAGCGCCTCGGCCCAGTCCGGCGCGACGATTTCGGTCAGGGATCGTGCCGCCATGGTGGCCACTGTAGGACAGCGCGACAGACCCGTAGGCCGGCTTCGCGTGGCGCGGCGCTAGGAGTCCGTGGCCGGTGCGGCGCGGCTCGGGGCGTCGCCCTCGGCGCGCGCCGTCTGCCACGCCTGGCTCCCGGTCGCGAGGTAGTTCTCGTAGTCGGCCGGCGTCTCCTGGTTCGGCAGCAGCGGCGCGCTGTCAGCCTGCTGAGCGGCACCTGGAGGTCAGACACCTGCTGTGCATGAGCGCTGAGCAGCCGGGAGACCTCGCCGGCCGCCCGGTTGGCGCCGCCGGCGGTCGGCGCGGACACGCCGGCCAGCGGATCGTCGGTGCGCGGCGTGGTCAGCGTCAGCGCGCCGCCCAGGTCGGGGGCGGCGGTGTCCCGCGCCGTCAGCACCCGGCATGAAGTATGCGCCGGGGCTCGCCGTGCCGATCGGGAACCCCGTCACCGGCTTGCCGCTGCTGTCGTTGTTCGAGCCGGGTGCCTGCCAGGCCCTCGAGGGGCTGCTCGCCGGGTTCTGACCGGCCCGGATACATCAATCCGAGCATGTGGTCGAAGCGCCGGTTGTCGCGCATTAACTGAACGATGTGCTCGACTGGGCCGAGCGGCCGTGCTGGGCGGAGTCTGGGCAGGCTGGCCGGGCTCGGCAGGTGCCGACATGCGCACATGATCGCGGACATGCCGGACTCGCTCAAGTCGGGCACGGGTCGCGCCGGCGTTTGGCCGACCCGAAGGCTCCTGGCTCAATACCCTATGGGGGTATAAGATGATGCGCGGTGCGGCGGGGACCGGACGCTCGGGGCCCGGTAGCTGAGAGCGGAGGCACTGTGCAGGTGATTCACGCGATCGGCCACGCACTGGCCGTGTCCGGGTCTATGGCCTGGCAGATTACCTGGGCGCTGATTCTCGGTTTCGCGCTGTCCGCAATCGTGCAGGCGCTGGTGTCCAAATCCTCGATCGCCAGGCTGCTCGGTGGCGACGGGCCGCGTACCCTTGCCGTCGCCACCGGGCTCGGTGCCGCCTCATCCTCGTGCTCCTACGCCGCCGTCGCGCTGGCCCGGTCGCTGGTGCGCAAGGGCGCGAGCTTCGTCGCGGCGATGGCGTTCGAGATCGCGTCAACCAACCTGGTGATCGAGCTCGGCGTCTTGCTGGCGCTGCTGATGGGCTGGCAGTTCACCGCGGCCGAGTTCGGCGGCGGTCCGGTCATGATCGCGGTGGTAGCGCTGCTGCTGCGCCGGGTGGCTAGCCCCAGGTTGCTGGCGGCGGCGCGAGCGCAGGCCGACCGCGGCCTCGCCGGGTCCATGGAAGGCCACGCGGCCATGGATATGTCCGTGGCCGCGGACGGCGCCGCTGCCGGCGCCCGACCCAACCAAGCCCCCGGCGGTACTGCTTCGGGGGGACGACCCCCCGAAGCCCCCGGCGGTGCCGCCGTGGGGGGACGACCCCCCGAAGCCCCCCGCAGGTCGTTGCCTCGTCGGCTGCTGTCCCCCGACGGCCTGACCTCGGTCTCGCACGTCTTTGTCATGGAATGGGCCGCGATCATCCGCGACATCGTCATCGGGCTGCTGATCGCCGGGTGCATCGGCGCCTGGGTGCCTGACAGCTTCTGGCACGGCTTCTTCCTGGCGGGTCACCCGCTGGCGGCCCTGTTCTGGGGACCGCTGATCGGCCCCGTCGTGGCGATCCTGAGCTTCGTCTGCTCGATCGGCAACGTGCCGCTGGCTGCCATCTTGTGGAAGGCCGGCATCAGCTTCGGCGGCGCCACCTCGTTCATCTTCGCCGACCTGATCATCCTGCCGATCCTGAACATCTACCGGAAGTACTACGGGCTGCGGATGACCGCGGTGATCCTGGCGACGTTCTACGCGGCCATGGTGGTGGCCGGGTACGTGACGGAACTGGTTTTCAGCGGCCTCGGGCTGGTTCCGGCCCGCAGCTCCGCGCGGGTCGCGGTCGAGGCGGTGTCGTGGAACTATACGACCTGGCTGAACGTTGCCGGGTTGCTGATCGCGGGCCTGCTGGTGTTCCGCTTCTTCCGGACCGGCGGATGGCCCATGCTGAGGATGATGGGCGGACCCGCGGATGCTGAGCACGACGGTCACTCTCACGTGCCCGGCGGCCACGACACCGGCGGCCACGAGCGCGGCGAGCACCAGACCGGCGACCACCGGCATGGCGGAATCGAGGCTGCGGAGCACCGGGCCGGCGCTCCGGCCAGCGGGGACGCCACCCGTCATCGGCAGGATCACATCGATTGTCAGGGTACGACCTAGGCTGTGGGTAGGCTGCCTGGTCTGGAGCGCCCCGGTCGGGGAAAGCAATACTGGGACGGCCGGGGGCGGCCGCGTACGTTGGGCAGGGATGTGGGATGGCACTTCGCGAGCAGGCGCTCACCGGTGAGACGGTCGAACTGCCCGAGCCGTGGCGCGCGGCTGCCGTGACGGTCGTGCTGCCTACCTACAACGAGGCGGCCAACCTCCCGGTGATCGCCGGGGAACTGGTGAGCCTCCCTCTCACCGGCTTGCGCATCCTGGTTGCCGACGACAACTCGCCGGACGGCACCGGTGCAGTCGCCGACGAGCTGGCCGAAAAATATGGCGCCGACCGGATCACGGTCGTGCACCGGCCGGGCAAGCAGGGGCTAGGCCGGGCGTACGTCGACGGCATGACCCGGGCCATTGCGGCCGACGCGGAGTTCGTCGTGCAGATGGACAGCGACCTGTCCCACTCGCCGCAGTACCTCCCGCAGATGCTCGGCACACTGCTGTCGACGCAGGCCGACGTCGTCATCGGGTCGCGGTACGTGTGTGGCGCCAGCCTCGCCAGCGAGTGGTCCTGGCGTCGCAAGGCGCTGTCGGAGTTCGCGAACTTGTACGTGCGCGCCCTGCTGCGACTCGGCGTCCGCGATGTCACGGCCGGCTTCAAGCTGTGGCGCGCCGCCGCCCTCACGGCCATCGATGTGGCGGGCGTCCGCAGCAACGGCTACAGCTTTCAGGTTGAGATGAACTACCGCAGTGTGCAGCACGGCCTGAAGATCGTCGAGCTGCCGATCCACTTCACGGACCGGCGCGAGGGCGAGAGCAAGATGAGCCTGAAGGTTCAGCTTGAGTCCGCGGTGATGCCGTTCTCGCTGCGCCGGCGGGCGCGCTGACCGGCGGAGCGGGTGCGCGCGGCACGACGCCGCACGCAGCCCGTTCCCCTCATGATCGTGAACTCAGGCGGCGACCACCGGCCGGGTGCTGGCCGGCTCCAGCGCGAGGTTGAGCGCCTCGCGCACGTCGCTGACCGGGTGGATCGCCAGGGCGCCGCGGATATTGTCCGGTACGTCCTCGAGGTCAGGCTCATTCCGCTTCGGGATCAGCACGGTGGTTATCCCGGCTCGGTGCGCGGCCAGCAGCTTCTGTTTGACCCCGCCGATCGGCAGCACCCGGCCGGTCAGCGAGACCTCGCCGGTCATGGCCACGTCCGGGCGGACCAGCCGCCCCGACAGCAGCGACGCCAGCGCGGTGGTCATCGTGACGCCCGCGCTCGGACCGTCCTTGGGCACCGCGCCGGCCGGGACGTGCACGTGCACGCCGCGGTCCTTGAGGTCGCCGACCGGCAGCTCCAGCTCGGCGCCGTGCGAGCGCAGGTAGGACAGAGCGATCTGCGCGGATTCCTTCATGACGTCACCGAGCTGACCGGTGAGGGTAACGCCGGTCGAGCCGGTCTCCGGGTCGGCCAGCGACGCCTCGATGAACAGCACGTCGCCGCCAGTGCCGGTGACGGCGAGGCCAGTCGCCACCCCGGGAACCGCGGTGCGCTCCGCCGATTCCGGCGTGTGCCGCGGGTGGCCGAGGTAGGCGTGCAGGTCAGCCTCGTCAACGGTGACCGGCAGCGTGGCGCTGCCGGACTCTGCCTGGGCCGCGACCTTACGCAGCACCCGGGCGATGACCCGCTCCAGGTTCCGCACGCCGGCCTCGCGGGTGTACTCGCTGGCCAGCTTGTGCAGCGCCGCGTCGGTGAGCGTCACGTCGTCGTCCGCCAGCCCGGCCCGGTCAAGCTGCCGTGGCAGCAGGTGACCACGCGCGATCGTGACCTTCTCGTCCTCGGTGTAGCCATCGAGCGTGATCAGCTCCATCCGGTCAAGCAACGGCCCGGGGATGGCGTCCACCACGTTCGCGGTGGCGATGAACAGCACGTCGGACAGGTCGAGCTCGACCTCGAGGTAGTGGTCGCGGAACGTGTGGTTCTGCGCCGGGTCGAGCACCTCGAGCAGCGCCGCGGTCGGGTCGCCGCGGTAGTCCGCGCCAAGCTTGTCGACCTCGTCGAGAAGGATCACCGGGTTCATGGAACCTGCCTCGGTGAGCGCTCTGACGATCCGGCCAGGGAGCGCGCCGACGTAGGTGCGCCGGTGCCCGCGGATCTCCGCCTCGTCCCGCACGCCGCCGAGGGCGACGCGGGCGAACTTACGGCCCATGGCCCTGGCCACCGACTCGCCGAGGCTGGTCTTGCCGACGCCGGGAGGACCAGCCAGGGCCAGCACGGCGCCGCTGCGCCGGCCGCCGACGAGCTGCAGGCCGCGGTCGGACCGCCGCTTGCGGACGGCGAGGTACTCGATGATCCGGTC
>JBOHCP010000224.1:0-7996 GCA_050698875.1 Streptosporangiaceae bacterium
TTGCGGCCGGCGAGATACCGGCGACGATCGTGTCGGCTCATTCCCGCACCGTCGCCTTCCGGGATATCAACCCGCAGGCGCCGGTCCACGTGCTGGTGATATCGCGGGCCCACCACGCCAACCTGGCCGAGCTGGCCGCCGCCGATCAGGGCCTGCTTGCCGAGCTCGTGGCCCACGCCAGGGACGTGGCCCGCGCCGAGGGCATCGCCGACAGCGGCTACCGGGTGGTATTCAACACCGGCCCGCAGGCCGGGCAGACCGTCGACCACGTTCATGCGCACGTGCTCGGCGGCCGGGCGATGTCCTGGCCGCCTGGCTAGCGCCGCCACGACGGCACCGGGGCCGGCCTGCCAGTATTATGGCCAGCGGGCCGACCACGAGGCGGTGCCGACAGGGAAGGACCATTGACTGATAATCTGACCGATTCGCGTGGTGTTGGGCGCCCTGGCGGCAGTGGCAGCCGGCCCGGCACCAGGACTGGCGAGGCCGGCCGCGCCGGCCAGGGCAGGGCCGCAGCAGGCGCAGGGGAACGGGTCAGGTCCGGCGGGCCGCGTGGCAGCGACGCCGCCGGGGATGCCGTGCCCGGCGAGCAGGCCCAGGTCAGGATCGTCATCCCGGACGAGCAGTCGATGGTGAGCCTGCTCGGCTCCGGCGACGAGCTGCTGCGCGTCATCGAGAGCGTGGTGGACGCGGATTTCCACGTCCGCGGCAACGAGATCACCGTCACCGGCCCGGATGCCGAGATCGCGGTTGCGTCCCGGCTCTTCGAGGAACTGCTGCAGCTGACCGGCAGCGGGGCGGAGCTGACGCCGGACGCGCTCGAGCGCATCGTCTCGATGCTGCGCCGCAAGACCGGGGCCCGGCCTGCCGAGGTGCTGAACCTGGACATCTTGTCCAGCCGCGGCCGGACCATCCGGCCTAAGACGCTGAACCAGAAGCGGTACGTGGACGCCATCGACGATCACACCGTGGTGTTCGCGATCGGCCCCGCCGGGACTGGCAAGACCTACCTGGCCATGGCCAAGGCGGTGAAGGCCCTGCAGGCCAAGGAGTTCAACCGCATCATCCTGACCCGGCCGGCCGTCGAGGCGGGCGAGCGGCTGGGGTTCCTGCCGGGCACGCTGTACGAGAAGATCGATCCCTACCTGCGGCCGCTTTACGACGCGCTGCACGACATGGTCGACCCGGAGTCGATTCCCCGGCTGCTGGCCGCCGGGACGATCGAGATCGCGCCGCTGGCGTATATGCGGGGAAGGGCGCAGCCGGCGGATACACCCGTGTTGACGCCAGACGGTTTCCGGCCGATCGGGACGCTGGCCGTTGGCGATCTCGTTGTGGGCTCAGCTGGCCAGCCGACTCCCGTACTGGGCGTCTACCCTCAAGGCGTTAAGGACATCTACCGGGTTACGAGCCAGGACGGCGCCTCGACGCTGTGCTCCGGCGATCACCTCTGGGCCGTGGCAACACGCGAGGACCGCCGCGATGGAAAGCCGCTGCGGGTGCTAACGACCCAGGAGATGATCGGGGATCTGCGCGCCAACCACTACCACCGGTACGAGCTGCCACTGCTCAGCGCGCCCGTCTGCTTCCCCGGCCGGGACGTGCCGCTGGACCCATATGCCCTAGGGCTGCTGCTCGGTGACTGCTGCCTGACCGCCGCTACCACCCCGTCGTTCGCTACCCGTGACGCCGAACTCGCAGTAGCCATCGGAGAGCTGATTCCTGGCATCAGCGTTCGCCACAAGAGCGCTCCCGACTACGTGCTCAACCGCGTCAGGGCAACCGGTGAGGCCATCACGATCGAGAACCCGGTCACGGGAGTCGCGCGCCGACTCGGACTAGCAGGTGCCCGGTCTGACACGAAGTTCGTTCCTCAGATCTACCTGTTCAACTCGGCGGAGGTCCGCCTGGGGATCCTTCAGGGCCTGCTGGACACCGATGGCGGGCCAGTCACGCAGCAGGACAGGACCTGCCGCATCCAGTACACGACCACTTCTCGACAGTTGCATGATGACGTGCTTTTCCTGGTCCGGTCGCTCGGCGGCGTCGCGTACTCGCGCGTTCGCCGCGCCCTTGGCCGCACGCCGGGCCGCGCGAGAGGCCGCGACATCTATTACCGCAATGACGCCTACGTCGTTGACATCCGGCTTCCGGCTGACATCCAGCCATTCCGGCTCGACCGCAAGATGGCGCCCTACCGGGCCGGCGGTGCCGGACGGCCGATGCGCTTCGTCGAGAGCATCGAGCCCGGCGGGACCGCCGAGGCCGTCTGCATCGCGGTGGCCGCGGCGGACTCGCTGTATACGACCGAGGACTTCCTGCTGACCCACAACACCCTCAATGACTCTTTCATCATCCTGGACGAGGCCCAGAACACCCTGCCCGAGCAGATGAAGATGTTCCTGACCAGGCTGGGGTTCGCATCCAGGGTGGTGGTCACCGGCGACGTGACTCAGATCGACCTGCCGTCCGGCCAGGTCAGCGGGCTGCGGCAGGTCCAGGAGATCCTTGACGGCGTCGACGACGTGTACTTCTGCAGGCTGACCAGTCACGACGTGGTCAGGCACCGGCTCGTCGCGGACATCGTCGACGCCTACGAGCGGTATGACGCCAAGCGGGCTGAGACCGACTTGCCGGCCGGCCGGCCGCGGCGGGACGGGTACCGCGGCCGATGACGGTCCGGTTAGCCGGGTCATCACGGACGGGGGGCACAGAACGGGGGCCAGATGAGCATCGATATCGCCAATGAGTCCGGCATCGAGGTCGACGAGGGCCTGCTCGCCGCGCTGGCCAGGCACGTCCTCGATGACATGCGCGTCCACCCGCTCGCCGAGCTGTCCGTTCTGCTCGTCGATGAGCCGGCCATGACCGAACTGCACGTGCGCTGGATGGGCGAGGAGGGGGCCACCGACGTGCTGGCGTTCCCGATGGACGAGCTGCGGGTGCCGCAGCCCGGCGGACCGCACGGCGATCACGGCGGGCCCGAGGCGGACCCGACCGACGTGCTGCTCGGCGACGTGGTGATCTGCCCTCAGGTTGCGGCGGCGCAGGCGGCCGAGGCCGACCACGACGTGCAGCAGGAGATCGACCTGCTCTGCACGCACGGGATCTTGCACCTGCTCGGCTACGACCACGCAGACCCCGAGGAGCACGCCACCATGTTCGGCCTGCAGGACCGGCTGCTGGCATCGTGGCGGGCCGGACGCAGCCTGGCTGCCGACCCGGACGGGCGCACAGGGGCCGGGTGACCCGTCATGGGCTGGCTGCTCGTCGCGGCGTTCGTGCTGATGCTGCTGGCTGGCTGGTGCTCGAGCGCGGAGACCGCGCTGCTGCGGGTCTCGACCGCCGGCGCCAGGGGACTCAGCCGATCGGCGGGCGACACGGCGGAGCCGCTTCGTGCCGTGCTCACGGACGTACCCCGTTACCTCTCTCTTGTCTTGCTGGCGAGGATCGCCGCGGAGATATCCGCCGCCGTGCTCGTGACAGCCGTGCTGGTCAGCTGGCTTGGCGTCGGCTGGAAGGCGTTCCTCATCACCGCCGTCGCGATGACGGTCGCCAGCTACCTGCTGGCGGGGGTGATCCCGCGCAGCATCGGGCGACACTACTCGGCGCGCGTCGCCAGTGCCGCCGCCTCGGTGCTGTGGCCGGTCACCCGCGTGCTCGGGCCGCTGCCGCGGCTGCTCGCCGCCGCGGGCGCGGCGCTCTCGCCGAGCGAGTCGAAGGGGGACAGCCAGTCCGGCTCGGAGGAGGACCTGCGCGGGCTGGTGGACCTGCTGGAGGAGCGGCAGATCATCGAGCCGGGCGAGCGGGCCATGATCCACTCGGTGTTCGAGCTCGGGGACACGATCGTCCGCGAGGTCATGGTCCCGCGGACCGACATGGTGTTCGTCGAGCGGTCCAAGTCGCTGGGGCAGGGGCTGTCGCTGGCGCTGCGCAGCGGCTTCTCCCGCATCCCGGTGATCGGCGAGAACCTCGACGACGTCATCGGCATCGCCTATCTGAAGGACATCATGACCCGGATCCACGAGCATCCCGAGGGCGAGACGGTGGAGACGGTCGAGACGATCATGCGGCCGGCCACGTTCGCGCCGGACAGCAAGCCCGTCGACGACCTGCTGCGCGAGATGCAGGCCAGGCACGTGCACCTGGCCATCGTGATCGACGAGTACGGGGGCACCGCTGGCCTGGTCACCATCGAGGACATCCTGGAGGAGATCGTCGGTGAGATCGCCGACGAGTACGACCGGGAGCGCCCGCCGGTGGAATGGTTGCCGGACGGCGCCGCCCGGGTGAGCGCCCGGCTCTCAGTGGAGGAGCTGGAGGAGCTGTTCGACGTCGGAATCGAGGCCGAGGACGTGGAGACGGTCGGCGGGCTGCTGGGACATCTGCTCGGCAAGGTGCCGATCGCGGGCTCGTCGGCCACGGTCGCTGGCCTGCGGCTCACCGCAGAGAACCTCACCGGGCGGCGCAACCGAATCGGCACCGTGCGGGTGCAGCGAGTCGATGGGGAGGGGCAGCCGCGTGCGGCCGGTCAGCAGTCGCCGGACAAGGCTGCCGCGGGGGCGCCCGCCGACCGGACTGCGGCCGAAGGCGGGGCGTCGGGCGGGGCGGTCCCTGACCAGACTGCGCCTGATCGCAAGGATCGGGCAGGTAACAGGGTTCGAGTCGGGGGTCGACCGCGCGAGTAGGTGACCGGGGCTAGCGCGGACGCTCAGACTCGGTGTGGGTGCTCAGGATCGGCGGACCCGGCTCGATCGGCTCAAGCGTGACAAGACACTCGGGGCACCGATAGAGCACCTCGCCGGTGATTAGCCGACCCACCGGGACTGTGGGCCTCGGGAACCGCTTCTGGCAGGACACGCACGCGCGCCCGTCCCGCTGCGCTCGGGTCATGCCAGGAGCGTCGATCAGCGGGGGGTCGACCATACTGCCAAGTTATCAGTGCTGGCGGGAGCCGTGGTGAGGCCGCCAAGCCAGCATTTGGCGGGTCAGCGCGGGACCGGGCCACCAGTCTGATTTCGTGGCAGGCAGGTTGTCAGGCCGGACGGGCCCGCCGTCGCGGTGGCCGCCGCGGGTGTCGCCGACGAACGACCGAGCCGAGACGTAAATCTGCAACTGCATTCTGTCCTTACGTCTCCACATTAATCGCGACAAGAGACTTCGGCACGCCAAGAAGGCGTTCAAACCAGATTTCGCTGCCAGGAAAGTATGTCCTCAGCTCGGTGGCAGAAATTAGTTCAATTGATGCAACTGACTCAGCTGCTTCTGCCGTATCCTTACAGGCTGGTGCATGCAAGGTACGCCAATGCTGACATATCGCTAGCCGCGCTCGGAATGGTAGAAATTGGAAGCAAGGAAAGATCCAGTGCGGCTCGATCGGAAAATAACGATATGGAGTCTGTATCCACCACGACGATGCGGACTCTCGGACCACTTCCGCGAATTGCTGGCGTCTAGCGTGGCCACCAAGGTGCTCCATCAAGCTATTGCTGAAGACTAGATCGTACTTGCCAAATCCTCCCGCACATGCGTCCGCGTGCACGACATCCATCCAAGGCTCGCCGGAATCCTCGGAGTGGTCGAGATTCACGACTGTAATCCTTTGTGGCCGCAACCCCGAGATGCGCCATGAGATGGCCGTTCCCCCGAGGTCAAGGACTCGCATATCCGCTAGGTTCGGGAAGCGACGCCCGAATTCCTCATTCCGGTTCTGACGGCAACGATATGTGAATGATCCAGCACGGTCAGGATCGATCAACCTGCCGAGTGTCTTGTTTGGCACGGCATTAGCCTATCTGTCAAACCATTATTTAGTAAGCTGTCTCGGCCGGTGCGAAGGTCCGGCTGTTGATTGCGCCGCCTTCTTCGGCCGCCTGCAAGGGAGAACGAACTGAGCCCGGTATTATGTCCCACGTCGCAGTCGACCCGAAACTGATACGATCATTCAATTGTCGGTCCTCCTTGCAGGAAGGAGCTTATTCGAGATCCGACGACGTTTGCGTGGAAGTCACGATAGAACCGTTCGCTTGCGGCACGTGCTGCCGTCAACCGCGCTGGTTCGCAGTCGAGCAACTCGATGAGAACCTCCGCCGCTTTGGCCGGATCGTCGAGGGGCCAGAAGCGGGCTTCGACTCCGTCATTGCATAGTTCGGAGATGGGTCCTATGTCCGCCGCTACGATTGGAAGGCCCGCGGCCATCGCCTCAATGATCGCGAGCGATGACGTTTCGGCATATGAAGCGTGCACGTAGGCCCGGTACGCCCACAGGAACTCACGCACGTCGCGCCGGAAGCCGCGCAGCCGGACCTGTCCTTCCAGGCCCAGGGAACTGATGCGGTGCTCAAGATCCTTGTGGAGCGGCCCTTCGCCGAACACATCCAGCGTGAATGATCGTCCGGCCCGCCTGGCCTCAGCAAGAACCTCTAGCAGGTAGCGGTGATTCTTCGCGTTGTCTAGCCGTCCGGTAGTGACAATGTCGCCGAGCGGCTCCTGATGGGGATCCATGGCCACCGGTGTTACGAAGTTGCTTATGACGGCAGAGGGCACCGCCGCCACCTCCGGCAGCCAGGACAAGAGCGCGTTCCGTGCCCATTTGGACACAAATACGAGACCGTCGACCTGCAAGATTACCTCTCGCTCCAGCCGCCGTATCGCTCGGAACACCACCCCGTCGCGGGTGATCTCCCTGCCGGGTTCGGAGTATTCGTCGGCCTGAGAGCCACGGAAATGGACGGCCATCACCACACGCTGCCGAGGCCCACGCCTCGCACGCAGGGCCGCTAGAGCTTCCAGCGGCCCCTGGGCGTACACCACGCAGTCGCCGACCTCGGCTAGGAGTCGGCGCATCGCATTGCGGAGAAACACCTCATGCCAGTACCTGTACCAGACGACGCTTGCAGGTCTGTTGAATAGCTTGAGTGCGAGCCGGGGCGCGAAAATAAGGTAGGTGAGCGGTCGGGCCCATGAGAACGGCGTAACGACGCTGACGACAGTGCCGCACTGCTCCAGGTAGCGACGCAGCTCCTGGAAGTGCGTGTGTACGCCGGTGCCGCCAACTTCCCGGAAGTTGGTCGCTATTATCACTGGCACAGAAGCCCTGTCCGCGAGTGGACGACTGTTGGCGTCGAGCGTTGCTCCACCGCTATGCGTCACATCTCAGATGAGTATTCGCATTCGCTGCCTGATACCTCCGCGAGGCAACACTCCTCGGTCTGCTCAGGCCAGCGGACAGACCGAACGGACAAGTCCGGCAAGTCTGACGCCTGGGCGCGGCAACCACTCCGCTGAACTTGGCGCCTTGTTGTGAGCCTGACCCGCTTTGACGGACATCCACCATCAGGGGTTCGCCCCCGGAAGGATGTCCGATCATGGAAAGCATGGGGAAGAAGCCCCGGCGTCGCCGTTCGTTCACGCCCGAGTTCAAGGCTGAGATCGTGGATCTGTGCCGGGGCGCGGACCGGTCGGTCGGCCATGTCGCGAAGGATTTCGACCTGACCGAGACCGCGGTGCGCGAGTGGGTGAAGCAGGCTGAGCGTGATGCCGGACCCGCGACGACGGTGAGCTGACCACCGATGAGCGGGCCGAGCTAGGCGCTAGGGCAGCTGCGGCAGGAGAACCGCAGGCTCCGCGAGGAGATTATCTTCGGTCGTTTTGTCCGCTGGGCTTGCTGACCTGGGTGTCTGCGTCGTGGACGGTGTCTGTGACGGATCGGGTTGTGCGCCCTGGCGGCTCGGAGCTGCCCGTGCAGCGCGGCGATCTGGTTTCGGAGTTGCTGGTTGTCCTGGCTGAGCTCGCGGATGCGCTGGTGCGCGAGCGCAACGCGGTGACGCAGCGAGGTGTCGGATGCGGCACGACATGTGGAGCGGCTGGCTGAGTCACCCCGGCTAGTCCGTAGACTTGCCTTTGATGGAACCTATGATATTCCATTTGATCCAATAGTGCAATAGTAAATCTCCTCAAGTTTCGCCGGCGGCATATCTCCGCAGTACTCGTAGAT
>JBOHCP010000225.1:0-7995 GCA_050698875.1 Streptosporangiaceae bacterium
CCGCGGCGGTCAGCTCGGCCAGCCCGTCGGGCCGCTCCCGCAGCTCGGCGGCGATCGCCGTGAGGCCGCGCCGGGCCCAGGTGACCGGCAGGCCGGCCCACTTTGCCAGGTCACGCTCGCCGGCTGGACCGTGGCCGGCTAGGTACCGCCTGGCTAGCCACCCGAGCGCCCGGTCGGGCTCGGGCTCCGGCGGCGGATCGCCGAGCCACGACCGGACGTCCACGTATGCGTGCTGGGTTCCGATCAAGGGCCCTCGCACCGCAATCCCGCGCAGGCTGGCCAGCATCAGCACGTGCAGCGCCACGCCCCCGTCCGCGGGCAGTCCGCTCGCGCTGAGCCGGTCCGCGAGCTGCGCCCTCGTCAGCGGGCCGTCCGCAGCCAGCGCCCGCGCCACGACGTCCACGCCATGGTCCGCCGCCACGGCGCTGACGCCAAGCCGGGCCAGGATGCGCCCGCAGCCGACCTGGAACTGGGGCCGGGCGGTCAGCCGGTGCAGCCACGAGTAGTCATCGCTGCGGATCAGGTGCAGCGTGCCGCGGTTCAGCCAGGTGATCAGCAGCGATCGGTCCTGCGTGAGCGCGCGGTCGACGTCTGCCGCGGTCAGGCCGGTCGTCCGGGCCCGTACCGCGAGCCGCGCCCCGCGCGGATCCTGCCCCTGCACCGCGAGCAGCCGCTCGACGACCTCGAGCGGACCGGTCGCTGGCTGCCCGGCGAGCAGCTGCGCGGCGAACCGGCGGTCGCTGACATCCCGATCCGGGGCCAAGCTGACCTGCGCCGCCACGCCGTCTCCCTTCGCCGGCTCACGCCCGGCATCCCATCATCGCGGACCGGGCCGACATCGCGGACCGGGCCGACAGCCTGATCAGTAAAGCCTGAGCTTGACTATTTCCGGCGCGACCGGAATACTCAAGCACGTGCTTAACCAAGTTGCTGACCTCGACCGGGTGTTCCATGCGCTGGCGGATCCCGGCCGGCGGCTCATGGTGGAGCGGCTCAGCCAGGGACCGGCGTCGGTCAGCGAGCTCGGCCGCCCGCTGGCGATGTCGCTCGCCGGGGTTGTGCAGCACGTGCAGGTGCTGGAGGTCAGCGGGCTGGTCTGGTCGCAGAAGGTCGGCCGCACCCGGACC
The DNA here is from genome assembly GCA_050698875.1 of Streptosporangiaceae bacterium. Classification (GTDB taxonomy): domain Bacteria; phylum Actinomycetota; class Actinomycetes; order Streptosporangiales; family Streptosporangiaceae; genus JAJYUU01. Next base: position 1,128 of record JBOHCP010000225.1, read on the forward strand.
TGCAGCATCAACCCGGCGGTACTGCGTTCGGCCGAGGACTGGATCGCCGAGCGGCGCAGCCTGTGGGAGCGCCGTCTCGACCGGCTCGGCGACTACCTAGCCGACGACCCCGGCAAGGCCGGCGGGCAGCCACAGCCAGCGGACACTAACCAGGAGGAGCAGTGACCAAGCGTTCCGTCAACCACGCCACGTTCGTCATCGAGCGCACCTACCCGGCGCAACCAGCCCGGGTGTTCGCGGCATGGTCAAGCTGGGAAGCCAAGAGCGTCTGGATGGACGACCCGGACTTCAAGTCGGACGGCAGCGAAGGCGAGTTCGACTTCTGCGTTGGCGGCTACGAGCGCTTGCGCAGCCTGACCCCCGAGGGCACGACGTATCGCTACGCCGCCCGGTACTACGACATCGTGCCCGACCAGCGGATTGTCTACAGCTATGAGATGTACGCGGGTGAGGACCGCATGTCGGTGTCGCTGGCCACCGTCGTGATCGTCCCCGATGCCGACGGCACCAGGCTGACGTACACCGAGCAGGGCGCCTTCCTCGACGGCATCGACACGCCGGAGGCGCGGCAGGGCGGCACCGAGTGGATACTCGATAACCTGGGCAAGTACCTCGCCGCGCAGACGGCCGGCTGACGGACGCACCGATGCGGAAGATATTCGGGTTCCTCATGGTCACCCTGGACGGCTATCACGAGACCACCGACGGCGATCTGTCCTGGCACAACGTCGACGCCGAGTTCCACGAGTTCGCCGTCGCGCAGCTGGACGAGGCGGACACGCTGCTGTTCGGCCGCAAGACCTATCTGGGCATGGCGGCGTTCTGGGTCAGCCCGGCGGCCATGGACGCGCTTCCCGCCACCACCGAGCGGATGAACGGCTACAAGAAGCTCGTCGTGTCGTCGACCCTCACCAGCGCCGACTGGGCGCCAAGCACCCTGATCAGCGATGATGTCCCGGCCCGGCTCGCTCGCGTCAAGGAGCTGCCCGGCCGGGACATCGCGCTGATCGGCAGCTCGGAGCTGACCGCCAGCCTGCTCGGCACCGGGCTGCTGGACGAGCTGCGGATCATGGTCAACCCGGTCGTGCTCGGAGCCGGCCACCCCGCGCTCGCGGGCGCCAGCCGGACATCGCTCGCACTGACGCGCACCAGGCAGTTCGACTCCGGCAACACGCTGCTCGTCTACCGGCCGGGCAGCTAGCCGACACGGACTCAGCGGGCCAGTTCCTGCTCCAGCCAGGTCCGGCCGCGCGTCCGCGGCGCCAGCCGCACGGTGCCGACGATCGCGGCCAGCCGCTGCGCCGCGGCGTCCGCCGCTGCGACGGCAGCCGCGCCGACGTCTTCCAGGAACCGGCACACGATCTGGCCGTCGCGGTCCTGCGCCCAGCCACCGACGATCCTGCCGTCCCACCACAGGGACGGGCCGATGTTGCCGGTCTGGTCGAACAACCGCGCGGCATGCTCGCCGAGAAACCAGTCGCGGTGCCGCCAGCCCATGGGCGTGGAGTCCAGGCCGGGCAGCAGCGCCACCCACGGCTCAACGTCCGGCTGCGACTCCACGTCGTCGGCGAGCATGACGCCTGGCACGCCGTCGAGATCGACCTCGGCCGGCTGCAGTTGCGCCAGCACCCGACGCACCTGCGTCCTCGTCCAGCCCGCCCACCACTGCAGGTCGGCTGGGGTCGCCGGGCCGTAGGCGTGCAGCCACCGGCGGGCCAGCTCGACCTCGGCATCCCGGGCCGCCCACTCGTCCAGCCCGTCCGGGCACCATGCGACCAGCGGCGTCCAGCGGTACTGGTGCGACGTCCACGAGCCGCCGGGGCGGCCGCGCACGACCTTGCCCTGGGCGGCCAGCACGAGCAGCACGCGGCTCGCCACGTTGAACCGCCCCTCCGAGCCTGTCCCCCGGCCGAGCCCGATCTGCACCGCGAGCCGCGGGTCCGTCGTCGCCAGCTCGGCCGCAGTGGCCTCGCCGCGCGCGGTCAGCGCCGCGAGCGCAGCCTCCTCCGCACCCGCGAGCCAGTCCTCGACGTCCGGCCGGACGTCAGCGTCGGCCAGCCAGCCCAGCAGCTTGCGGCGCTCGCTGGCGGCCACCGAATCCGAGCACGCCGCCTGCACGACCGGCGCGAGACCCACGGTGGTGACGAAGACCGTGCGGCGCATGCCAAGCAGCCGGATTATCGTCTTGTCCTCATACAGGGCGCGCTCGACGTCGGCGATGCCGCCGCCGGCCATCCTGGCCAGGACGCCCAGATACACCGACGACGGGTCGGTACCGTGCACGGCGACCAGAGATCGCGCCACGTCGGCCGGGTCAGTAACGCGCGCGCACGTCGCCAGCCGGTGCCGCAGCCCCAGCCTGGCCCGCCGTTCCGCCGCGGAGAACTGTCTCACTGCGCACATCGCCAGCCACCCCGCCGGACCGCTCGCCGATTCCTGCCTTACGGCTTCTCGCTGTCGAGCACAGCCATCAGAGCCGGCTCGTACCGGTTGCCCGCGACCGCGGACGCGGGCACGGCGGCCTCGATGGCCGCCAGCTCGTCCGGGCTGAGCGTCAGCTCGAGCGCGCCGAGCGCCTCGGCGAGCCGGTCACGGTGCTTGGTGCCGATGAGCGGCACGATGTCGGCGCCGCGGGCGAGCACCCACGCGATCGCGAGCTGGGCCGTGGTCGCGCCGCGATCGGCGGCGATCCGCTCCAGCGCGGCTACCAGGGCAAGGTTGCGCTGCAGGTTCTCGCCCTGGAAGCGGGGGAACCTGCTGCGCGGGTCGCCAGCCGTGATCGCCCTGGCACTCGCGCCGGACAGCAGCCCGCGCGACATGACGCCGTAGGCGGTGACGCCGACACCGAGCTCGCGCACCGTCGGCAGGATCTGGTCTTCGATGCCCCGGCTCATCAGCGAGTACTCGATCTGCAGCGCGGTCACCGGGTGCACCGCGGCCGCGCGCCTTATGGTGTCGGCGCCCATCTCCGACAGGCCCAGATGCCGGACGTAGCCGGCCTGGATCAGCTCGGCGATGGCCCCCGCCGTCTCCTCGATGGGCACCCGCGCGTCGAGCCGCGCGGGCTGGTACAGGTCGACGTAATCGGTGCCGAGCCGGGTCAGCGAGTAGGAGAGCGAGCTCTTCACCATCGCGGGGCTGGCGTCGTACCCGACGAACGCGCCGCGCGGATCGCGCTGGCCGCCGAACTTGACTTGAATGAATACGCTCGACCGGTCGAGGCCGCGGAGCGCGTCACGCAGCAGCAGTTCGTTGTGCCCCATGCCGTAGAAGTCGCCGGTGTCCAGCAGCGTGATCCCGGCGTCAAGCGCGGCGCGGATGGTGGCCTTGCTCTCCGTCTCGTCGGCCGGGCCGTAGACGCCGGACATGGCCATGAGCCCGAGGCCGACCCTGGACACGCGCGGGCCGCCGCGACCGAGCTGCGTCGCCGAGATCTGCATCTGCCGCTCCCTCCTATCAAAATGTCGACAAATAGACTTGCTGACCTTGCACGTACGTCGCCGCCACCCCGGTGGCGCCGATATCGGCAGCCGGGTGCGCGAACGGATCACGGTCGAGCACGACCAGATCCGCCAGCTTGCCGCGATCGATCGTGCCGGTCTCGTCGTCGAGGTGGTTCACGTATGCCGAGCCGATCGTGTACGCGGCCAGCGCCTCGGCCAGGTCCAGGCGCTGCGCGGGCAGGAACGGCTCCGCCTCCGGCCCGGTGGCGCCGGGCAGCGAGCGGTTGACCGCGACGTGGACGGCCCGGAGCGGGTTGGCGCTGCTGACCGCCCAGTCGCTGCCCGCCGCCAGGCGCGCGCCGGATCGCAGCAGCTCGCCGAACACGTACTGGCGCTGCGAGCGCTCCGCGCCGAGGAACGGGATGGTCAGCTCGTCCAGCTGGGGCTCGTGCGCGGCCCACAGCCCTTGCATGGTGGCCGTCACGTTCAGGGCGGCGAACCGCGGCACGTCGTCGGGGTGCACGACCTGCAGGTGAGCGATGTGCGGGCGGTTGTCCCGGCGTACGCCGCCGCCTGCGGCGCGAGCGGCCTCGATCGCGTCGAGCGCCTCCCGCACGGCGCGGTCGCCGATAGCGTGGAAGTGCACCTGGAAGCCAGCCGCGTCGAGTTGCGTCACATAGCCGGGCAGGGCTGCCGGGTCTACGTAGGACAACCCGCTGCCATGCGAGTGACAGCCGACCGGGTCGAGGTACGGCTCAAGCAGGCCGGCGGTGAAGTTCTCCGCGATGCCGTCCTGCATGATCTTCACGGTGCCGGCCCGGAAGCGCGGCGGGCCGTCCTCCGCCCCCGCGGCGGCCGCGTGGTCACCGACGCGCTCCCGGCGGGCCAGCAGGTCGGGCAGCTGCTCATCGCCCCTGGCCCGGTCCCACCACAGCGCACCCTGGACGCGCGCCGTCAGCTGGCCGGCCGCGACCGCGGCCAGGTAGACCGGCAGCGGATCCTGATGGCCGAGGTACTCCCCCACGATCGCGTCCTGCCAGGCGGTGATGCCGCGGGCGTGCAGGTGCCGCTGGGCCAGCAGCAGTCCGGCCAGCCGGTCCTCGACGCTGAGCGCGGGCACGAGCCGGCCGACCAGGTTCGCGGCGCCCTCGTGCAGGGTGCCAAGCGGCGTGCCGTCGGGCTCCCGCTCGATCCGGCCGTCGATCGGGTCGGGCGTGCGGGCGTCCAGGCCGGCCACCTCCAGGGCGCGCGTGTTTGCCCACGCGCCGTGCCCGTCGCGGTTGGTCAGGTAGGCGGGGCGGCCGTGCGTTACCCCGTCGAGTGCGTGCCGGTCCGGGGTTCCGCCGGGGAACCACTCCATCCGCCAGCCGGAGCCCGCGATCCACTCCCGGTCCGGGTGCTGCCGCGCGTATGCGGCGATCCGGGCGAGCCCGTCCGCCAGCGTCACCGTGCCCATCAGGTTGCAGCCGATCATCGTGACGCCGGCGAACGCCGGGTGCACGTGCGCGTCCTGGAGCCCCGGCACAAGCGCCCGGCCGCGCAGGTCCACGACCTGCGTCCGGCCGTCAATCAGGTCCGCCATGCCGCCGTCGGACGCGTCTCCGACGGCCGCGATCCGGCCGTCGGCGACCGCGACCGCAGTGGCAGGCCGGCCGTCGGCGCCGGCCGCGCGGACGAGACGGCGCCGACCGGCGTCAGCGGTATAAGCCGGCCCGCCGGTGAAGACCAGATCGGCATGCCTCGTCATGCGGCTCAGCCTCTCACTGTCCCTGCGGGCTTCGACGAGCCGTCCCGCGTCATGCCGCCCCGGACGTCATGCAGCCAGGTACTCAGGTCGCGCGCCCGGCTTGCGACGTGCCGCCGCGACGCCGTCCATGACCTCAGTCCTGCCAGCGCACCGCGCGGATCGCGGGCGCCGCGAGCACGAGCGCGCTGCTGAGCACCGAGTACGCAGCCGCGACATACAGCAGCCGGGAGGGGCCGATCACCGAGGCTACCGAGCCGATGATCGCGAATCCGGATGAGCCGAGCGCATACGACCCAGTCAGCGACAGCGACGTCGCCCGGCCAAGCAGTTCCGGCGCGATCCGTTGCTGCATGGCGGTGTTCTCGTAGGTGTTGAACACCGCGCTGCCAGCGCCGGCCGCGAGCGCGGCGGTCACCACCACGGGCAAGGCGGCGTGTGCTGCGAGGGCGAGGCAGGGCAGCGCGTAGCCGAACGTCCCGGTCACCGCGACCAGCAGGATCCGGCGCGGCCGCTGGCCCACCAGCGCGAGGCCGGTCAGCACCGATCCCAGCGCCATGGCCGCGCCGATGATGCCCCAGGCTCGCGCCCCGCCCAGGTACTGCCGGGCCAGTATCGGGCCGAGCAGCAGGTACGGGGCCCAGGTGAACAGGTTGAACAGGGCGAACTGCACGGTTATCAGCCAGAGCCAGGTCTGCGATCGGAATACCGCCCAGCCGTCCGCCAGGTCTCGCCAGGGTGGCTGGGCGGCCGGCCGGCCAGGCGGCACGGCGAGCAGGATGAGGCTGACCACGCTCACGCCGAAGCTGGCCGCGTCTACGGCGATCACGACCGCGGGGCTCGTGACCGAGATCAGTACTCCGGCCAGCGCGGGCCCGATCACGGCCGTCGCCGACGCCGCCACGCCCAGCAGTGCGTTCGCGTCGGATAGCTGTTCGCGCGGCGCAACCTCGGTTCGCAGCCCACCGAGGGCCGGGGTAAAGAAACCCTGGCCAGTGCTCAGCAGGCCGGCCAGCACCATGAAGACCCACAGCGGCGGCCGGCCGGTGAACAGCGCCGCGGCGAGAGTGCCCTGGACAGCCACCCGGAGCGTGTCCGTCACCAGCATGACGCGGCGCCGTGCGACGCGATCGGCCAGCACTCCCCCGCCGATCATGACGAACGCCTGCGGCACCACGTTCGCAGCAAACACGAAGCCGAGATCCGCCGGGCCGCCGCCACTGTCCAGGACCGCGAAGGTGAGCGCCACCGCCGACATCGCCGAGCCGAGCAGCGAGGTCGTGTAACCGAGATAGAAGACGCGGAAATTCCGATGTCGCAGCGGCCCGAGGCGACCGGTCCGCCGACTCCGAGAATTGCTGGCGCCGCCCGCGATAGCGGCCCCGTTCCCTGATTCATGAATTGATTTACTGCGATGGGGGAACGGGGCTCTGTCACGGGCAGCCATACAATTCAGACTGCCTTAAATGGCGCATGGACCGCAATAAAATGGAACCGTGGAACGACAAATCACCAGGCCAGAGCTCTGTTACCGCAGTAAATCCGTTGACGCTACTATTTACCGCGTGAGCTAACATAGGGGTCAGTGCACGTGCAGAGGGAGAGTACAGATGACCCTGTCGGTCGTCAGCCTCGCGCCCGTCGAATATGCGGTCGCGGTGGATCGCTACCTGGCTGAGGC
>JBOHCP010000226.1:0-7991 GCA_050698875.1 Streptosporangiaceae bacterium
CGGGTGGCCTGTCGGCGGCGCCACGTCGCAGGTCTTCCGGCAGAACTGGCCGGACTCCAACAACCCTGCGCCCTACATGGCGTGCGATCGCGCCGGCGTCGCAGCGCACCCGCAATGGGCCACCCAACATCCCGACCGGGCATGGCACCCAGGCCGCACCATCGCGTTCTACCTCCGCGAGATCCACCGCGAACTGCGAGCCGCCACGCTGCCACAAGAACGGCCCGGGAACGCCCCGTGATCGCCTCTCCTCGCCGCATCGAAATCGGCGCGGCCCTGTTCGCTGAACTGATGGCCGAACTGGCGCGACGCGGCCGAGGGACACGCGAGTCCGGCGCTTTCCTGCTCCGGAGAGCCAGCGCTGATCGAGCCCCCCAGCAGGAGTGGCAAACGGTGACTGCCATCGCGTACTACGACGACCTCGACCCAGACTGCCTGACAGGCGCCATCACCTTCACCGGCAACGGTTACACCGCCCTCGCCGCCACCTGCCGCCGCGACGGCCTCCAGATCGCGGCGGACATCCACACGCATCCCGGCCGCTGGGTCGGCCAGAGCCAGACCGACGCCACCCACCCCATGGTCGCCCTGCCCGGCCACGTAGCCATCATCGCCCCGCACTTCGCACAGCGAGCGGTGCAGCTCACTGACCTGGGTGTCCACCACTACCAGGGCAATGGCCAATGGACTGCCCGGTACCGCAGCGACGTCGAAACCGTGCTGCGCGTCGCCGTCAGCCGATCCGAGCCTCGTCGGCTCGCACGCGCGCTCCGCCGCATCACTGCCCTTGCGCGCCGAGTCCTCCACCTGCTGTCGCTGCGGAGACACCGACCATGACATCGCTTAATGCCGACGACATACACCGCACTGCCCTGCTCGCCGTGCACGATGGCTCGCAGCTCACCCTCGAAGCCGCGCTCAGCGCACACTCGGCCACCGGCATTCTCATCTGCGCCGACGCCACCACGTGCCACGACGTTCAAGGGCAAGCTGCTCTCCTCACGGCCGTTGCGACCGCCGTGAGAGCATTCGGTAACGTCGTCGTCGTCACCGCAGCCCCAGGGACCGCAATAACCGGCGGCCCGGTCACCGGAACCCTCGCGGGGGCGATCGGCCAGCAAGGCGCCCGCATCGCCAACCCGGCCGACATCACCGATGTCGACGTCACGTGGCCGGTACTGCTCGTCGGCCACCACACTCCGCTACCGCCCCGTCTCGCCTGGCCCGGCGACCTCACCCGCGCGGTACTCCGTGCTACCTGGGCCGGTTGGGTAGCCACCGTCTGGCGGGACGCCAGACGCCAGGCCAGTAACGCTGAACCGGCGTGCATCCTGGCAGCGATCGCCGCCGCGGCCATCGGCGTCAGCGAGGCATTCGGCAGCATCCGGTCCGTCCCAGGCAGCGACGCAGGATACCGCGACGTCCAGCTGAGCCTGTGGGATCCCGGCGGCGAAACCGCCGACCTCGGGCCGACGCTAGCGCACGCCCCCGCCGCATGGTGGCTCGTCGGCCTCGGCCATCTCGGCCAGGCCTACGCCTGGGTCATCTCCTGGCTGACCTACCTCAGCCCGCCATCTATCGAGGTCGTACTCCAGGACGTTGACCGCACCACGCCTGCCAACCACAGCACCGGGATCCTCATCCCCCAGGGATCGCGCGGCATACGCAAGACCAGGCTCGTCGCCGCTGCGCTGGACGACACCGGACTCGATACGCGGATGATCGAACGCCGCCTCGGGCCCGACCAGCGTACGACCGACAGCGAATGCCATGTGGCTCTGATCGGAGTCGACAACCTCCCTACGCGACGCCTCATATCGGCCGCCGGCTGGCGGCTGGCCATCGACGTCGGCCTCGGCAGTGGCCCGCAGAACTTCGCCTCGATGGTGATCCGCCGCTTCCCCGGCGCGGAGCGAAGCGATCAGGTCGCCGCGTGGGTCAGTAACACCATCAGGCCGGTAACCATCCCCCAGACACCAGCCTTCAGCGACCTCAAGCAACGCCACGACAAATGCGGCGTCGTCGAACTCGCGGGCAAGGCCGTCGGAGCGTCCTTCGCGGGAATGACAGCCGCCTGCCTCGCCGTCGCTGAAGCCACCAGAGAACTGCACGGCGGCATCGGCCTCGACATCCTGACGCTCGACCTGCTCACCATGCACTCCGACAGCGCGCTCGCCACCGAACCGGCAGACGTGATCAGCGCCGGTCTTCTGGCTTTCTGGAACCCAGACCGACCAACATCGCGTAGCGAGTGGGTGGCAGGGCCTGAGGCGGCTGCCGCACAAGGCGGACCCGCAGCGGTCCTGCTCTGAATAACACCTCCGGAACCGCGGTTGCGATATCCGATCTCCTCGATTTCAGGATGCGGCTAACGGGTGACACGAAGTGCACCGCCCGGCGCCCACGCCGTCGGCGTTCTCGCGTCGCCGAGTGCGCTCGTCGCATCTGCCGCACCAGGGTGGTCGGCGCGCCGCCGCTCCGCCGGGTGCGACAGGCAGCTCATCAGCCGACAGCGGCCTGGCGAGCACGGCGTACGGGTTGCGCACGCCGTCAGTGTTCCCGCCTATGAACGATGCCACCTCGGCGGGCGCCCACCCGCTGTCCACCGCGGCCTCGACGGCCGGGGCGAGCCGCGCTTCCTGTGCGGCTGTCGGCCGCCACGCCTCGCCGAGCGCAGCGAAGAACTCGCCGGCAGGCCCGTCGCCGGGCACCGCTTTGGCGGCAGGCGGGACGTAGCGTCCGCGCACCGCTGCGGCGGACGGTTCACCGCATCATTCTCTGGACGGTTTCGGGTGCAACCACTGCACCCCGCTTGTGCGCCAGCTGCACCCCACCGACGCCATGGTTGCACCCCGATCCTGCCTCGAGGTGCAACTGCTGCACCCCGCCGGGCCGGTTATCCACAGCCGCGCTGTCCTGGGCGACGGGGGGTGCACTGATTGCACCTCGTGAGAGCGCGCGTCGGCGCCTGGCTTCCCAGCGGCGGCAAGCCTGGCGCGCAGGCCTCGGAACTGGTGCTCCAGCCCGCATACGTCCAAGTCGCTCAGGTCGACGCGGATCATGCTCAGATTCAGATCCCAGCCCTGCGGTCGGCGGTCCGCTCGCTTGATCCTCGCCGCGACGATAGCCGGGTCGCAGGGCGCGATGATGGCCGCCGCCTCGAGCCCGGTCCAGGCAGGTGCGCACGGTGCGCTCAGAGAGCCCGGTGTTGTCGGACGAGTGTCGCCGCCGATGGAAATGCTCCGGTGCGGTCAGGTCCGGCGTGGTTGGCCAGGCCAACTTGGACGAACTTGCATGCGCTCGACGGGCGCCCGCCGCGGTGTGCGGGTACCGGGGCAAGGTTGTGCGCCCAGGAGATCGCCTCGACGCTCGCAGGGCACCGTGTGGCACCCCACAGCAGCCGCAGACTCAGACGGTGTCCGTGTCTCAGTTTTTGTCTCATTCACCTCCGTTCGGGATCGTTCACCGGAGCCCCACACCCAGAGCGTTTGCGCATGTGGCGGAAACGCTGGCGAACTGTGGTGAACGTACATCAGCAGTGTTGGAAAGCGTGTTGCTGCTGCTTCCGAGCTCCAGCCGGAAAGCCCCTGTAGGGCGGCGCACCGGTGCACTGTCGCCGATACGTGGGAGCGAAATGGGAGCGGACAGCGTCCGGCAGCTGCTGTCAGACGCGGTCTATCGTGCTGCTCAGAGGTGGCTGACCTGCGCAGACACGCTTGAAGTGGCGACTCGTGCTGCGGCGCGCCTGGTTCGGGACGAAGCGACTACCGGGCTGCGCGAGGCGCCGCAGTCCTAATTGGTCAGTACTCCCGTGCTAACCCCGCGCGTCCAACGCGTGACGGGCAGAACCGCGATTGGCACCATGCGCAAGCGAAGACGCACAGCAACCCTCATCAGTCATAAATCTCGAGCGGCGCCGTGAGCGGGCAAGGCGCACCGGCTCACCAGCCTGGAATCGGTCGGCCTTTGCACTCCGACATCAACCAGGCCTTGGCCATCCGAGGCAAGAAAACCGCACGCCTAGGCCTTGGCGGCCGTGCTCCCACAGACCGGTCGACGACAGGACCTCAAGGCGCTGCGCGTGACACCGTTTATCAACCGCTAGTCCCCACCAATGTCACCACTGGTTTGATCATCTCGACGGACTAGGGCTCTGAGCTGGAGCCCCCTTACGGAATCGAACCGTAGACCTTCTCCTTACCATGGAGACGCTCTGCCGACTGAGCTAAGGGGGCACCGACAAGACCGCGCCCCGGATCCTTCCGGCAGCGCTCCCGCCGCGCCAGGCGAGCATACACGACGGGCGCTCGTCGCAGTCGCCCGAGCCCGAGGGCAGGGCACCGGGGCGGAACCAGCTGACACGTACGGACGCGAGGACACGAGGACACGAGGGGACGAGGGGACGATCACGTGCTCTGGCCGCATAACAGCAGCCGGGCTGGGCAAGAGCTAACCACAGCAGACCGCGGGCCGCGCCGGGACTCCACCCCGCCACCAGACCGGCAAGCTTGCGCCAGCCTACACGATCATGAAACTTTGATTGCGAACGCGCGACGAATAAAGAAGCCGGGCAATCCGCAGGTAGTGTGGCGAACACGAATGACGCGCTCCGGCCTGATCAGGCAGGCTAATTGAAGCGAGGATGCACGGTGAGGGCGCTGCTTCTCAAGCCGGCCGCGCTGGGCGCGGCGATCGGGCTCGCGTTCCTCGGTGCCGCGGTGCTGCTCGTGAGCTCCATCGCTGCACATGCGTCGGTCGCCGCCCCAAGCTCAGACTGCGGCTCGCCGCCGACGACGTCGACTGTCCTCACGGCCTCGAACACAGCTGTCACCGGCGGAGGTGCGATCCTCAGCGCCAGCGCCGTCGCGGTGCCCAGCGACTCCTCGTCACCGGATGACTCGCCGAGCGCAACACCGACCGACACCAGTACATCGACCGACAGCCCCAGCGCATCGGATTCCTCGTCGACGACGGCAACGTCGTCCGACACCTCGACGTCATCGAGCACCAACGCAGCGCCGGCGGACTCCACCAGCCCCAGCGACAGCGACAGCCCGAGCCCGACTCCCAGCGTGTCACCAAGCCCGACGCCGGAGCCGAGCCCGCAGCTGTGCGTCCTGGTTCAGTCGTACCCGTCATCAGGTGACGCGCTGGCCGGGGACACCGCTAGCTACATCGTCTGGGTCTGGAGCATGACCGCGGACAGCAGCAACGCAGTGGCCGGGAGTGCCGATCGTTCGGCTCTGGACGAGCACCGGCGGCCGCGCGATCGCCGCGGCGGTCAAAGGCCTCGGCCAGTGTCCGTCACTGCGAGCGTCCCGGCGGCTAGCTACCTTGGCAGCCCGAGCTTCACCATCTGCCCGGCGGCGAGCGACTCCACCTGCACGATCGCCAGTCTGCCGGTTGGCCAGGTCTATGAACTGCTGGCCTCGGTGCCGGTAACCTCCGATGCCCCGCTCGCCACCGACATTCAGCTCACCGTCAGCGCGACCGCGACCGGCGCGTCGTCGGACTCGTCCAGCGCGACCGATGTCGTCGTGGCGCCGACCGCCGCGTCCGCATCGAGTTCGAACGCCTCGTCCGCATCGAGTTCGAACGCCTCGTCCGCATCGAGTTCGAACGTCTCGTCGGACGAGGTGCCGCCGCTGATCTCGCTACCGCCGATTCCCGGCACGGGCGTCACCGCGACCAACCCGTCGGACCTGTTCCCCACCGTCAGCCCGAGCCCAGCCAGCGGATCTCTCGGGCTGCCGCCGGCCAGATCCCGGCAGGCGCCGAGGGCCGTGCAAACCGCGTACGCGGTTCCGCTCGACCCGCGCCTGCTCGGCGCTCAGATCGTCGGTTTGGTGGCGCTGGTAGGCGCCGTCACGATCGCGATCGTCCGGCTGTCGCTGCGGAAACCTGAGCTCGTGCAGCCACGGCCGGCCGATCCGGCCGACCCGCCGCCGGCGTCCTGACCCAGACCCTCAGGCTCAGGCGCCCTTGCCGCGGTGCTCCACCAGTGGCCGCATCGCGCGCATGTCCTTGCCCAGTACTGACGCACTCAGCGCCGGCGACGCGAACAGCCCGAACGTGTCGTTGTCCGCCCAGGCGCACTCGGCCGGCCGGCCCGACGTACCAGGCACGCACGCAGCCTGACCACCCAGCTTCCCCGCACCGGTCGAGAAGGCGCCCGGTAGCATGCCCGTGAAGCTGGCGATGAACGAACTGGCCGAGCCGGACAGGTTCCCGCCGATGAACAGGATGATCAGCGGGCTCGACGTGGGGCCGGTCCCGGCGTTGTCCTCGTACACGCCGTCGACGACATGGGTCGCCTCGCCGCTCCCCTTCTTGACGATGTCCCCCCGCAGCGCCGGAGCGTTCATTCCCTTGGCAAGCCCGGGCTCCTGCGTATAGCCGAGCAGCCTCGGCGGCATCGAGATGGTGTGGTCGGGACCGCTCGAGCGCAGCAGGCCGCTGCGCACGACGCCGAACGCGGCGGCCGGCACGACCACGACGGTACCGACGAGGGCGATCACCCGGACCAGAGTGCGGTGCCGGCGCCGGGCCCTGGCCCGCGCAGCACGCTTTGTCAGCCCCTTCGGCTGCGCCGTGATCGGGCCGGTGACGGCCGCGTCCTTGGTGACCGTCCGGACCGGGCCAGCCGACGGTGCTGACCCCGTGTCCGGAGCAGGCGCCTGGTTCACCGCGGCCCGCCGGCCAGCTTCGCGACGCTTCCGCAGGGCGGGCTTGTCCTGCTGGACAGGGGAACGGGCTATCTCGGGGCTGGTGTCGACCGCCGCCGTCGGCCGCCGGTGGCCGGCCCGGGAAGGCACACGGCTGTCGTCGGGCCGCGGCGTAGGACCAGATGGGCGCTCGGACGGTTGGACGACCGCACGCTCGGCGGGCTGTACAACCGGAAACTCAGCGGGCCGTATAACCGAGCGCTCGGCCGGCTGCACAACCGGAAACTCAGCGGGCCGTACAGCCAAGCGCTCGGCCGGCCGTCCAGATGGACGCTCTGCCGGGCGCGCGGACTGGCCGCCTCCCGGTCGGGTCAGCGACTCCGCGGCACGCTGCGCAGGCGAACGTGCCGGCCACCCTCTTTGGGCCGACCACGGCTCAGGCGCGGCGTCGGGCCGGGCAGCCCACGGCTCAGGCGCGGCGTCGGGCCGGGCAGCCCACGGCTCCCGGCGATGGGTGCGGGGTAGGTAGGCGGTCGCGCTATCGGGCGCCGCGCCCTGCGGCGGCGTGCTGTCGGATCGGCCCGGCATCTCATCGGCTCGCCGATCGGTCCGGTGCCGCTGCGGGAGGGGCGCGCGGTCGGGCCGCAGAGTGTCGGCCGGACGGTCCCTGGTCGTGGTTCCCTGGGCCGGGCCTGCCTCACCGAGGTACCGAATCCAGTCGTAGTCGGCATCCGACATGCCGAAGGGGTCGGTACCGTCGTCGCGGGACCGGCCGCGCCCGAGCCGACTGCGCGGCTGCGGCATCGGCCCAACCGGCAGGGGCCCGCTCGGGTGCGAGCTCCCGAATTCTGAGCCGTCGCTAGGAACCGGAGTCTGCGGACCGGTCTCGGTGGCGAGGCGCCCGCGGCTCCGAGTTACCGGTCCGGTGTCATCGCTGCCAGCCGCGGGCCACCGTCGATCTCGCTGATCTTGCGGCCGTCCCGATGTCATACCGACTGTTGCTCCTGAGACTGAAGCGGCGTCTCTGCCCGATGTGCACTGGTTCCCATGATGCGGCACGGTCGGTCGTGATCGCTGCGTTATCAAGGTTTCGTTGGCTACTTATTGTCACCAGACGTTAACGCAGCGAACTAGTCCCACGTCAGAAGATCGGTAAAGACTCGCCGCCGCGGGCGCGACCAGACCAGGATGACCCGCAACAAGGCACCACGTTCCCGTGTTGACAACGGACTAGTCGGGCAGCGCTCGCGATCGCAGCGACTTCTCCACGACGTCGCGGCCTTCGATCACCGCCCGGCTGAGCGAGGGGTCGAGGTCCGGCTGCGC
>JBOHCP010000227.1:0-7947 GCA_050698875.1 Streptosporangiaceae bacterium
GCGCTTCCGGCCGGCTGGATCGACCCCGAGCTCGCGACGCTGACCAAGGACCGGTTCTTCGACCCGGCCTGGATGTACGAGCGCAAGTTTGACGGCGAGCGGTGCCTCGCCTACCGCGACGCCGCCGGGCTGGCGCTGATGACCCGCAACGGGCAGCGGGTGAACAGCACCTATCCCGAGCTGTCGGAGGCGCTCGCTGGTCAGCAGGCCGAGGATTTCGTGATCGACGGCGAGGTGGTGGCGTTCGACGGCAAGGTGACGAGCTTCAGCCTGCTCCAGCAGCGGCTCGGTGTCCGCAACCCGCCCGAGCCTCTCATCAAGGCGGTCCCGGTCGTCTACTACGTGTTCGACGTGCTGCGCGCGGACGGCCGGGACGTCCGGGGCCTGTCGCTGCGCAGCCGCAAGCAGATCCTGCGCACCCTGCTGTCGTTCGCCGGGCCGCTTCGCTTCACCGTGCACCGCAGCGCCGGCGGCGAGGCGTACTGGGACCAGGCATGCGCGCGCCGCTGGGAGGGGCTAGTCGTCAAGCGGGCCGACTCGCCGTACCTGTCGGGGCGCAGCCGGGACTGGCTGAAGTTCAAGTGCGAGAACAGCCAGGAGTTCGTCATCGGCGGCTTCACCGACCCGCGCGGCAGCCGGGCGGGCTTTGGCGCGCTGCTGATCGGCTACTACGACGCCGACCGGCGGCTGGTCTACGCCGGGAAGGTCGGTACCGGGTTCGACAGCTCGACGCTGGCGATGCTGCTGCAGGCGATGGAGGGACTGGAACAGCCGCAGCCGGCGTTCGACCGGGGCGCGCTGCCACGCGCCGGAGTGCACTGGATCCGGCCGCAGCTTGTCGGTCAGGTGGGCTTCTCCGAGTGGACGAGCGCTGGCCAGTTGCGCCATCCCCGCTATCTAGGGCTGCGCAGGGACAAGGACGCGCTGTCGGTCACCCGTGAGCTCCCCGGCTGACGGACGTGACCGGCCACGAGGCACCCGACCGTTGCGCGCTTCGGCCGTTAGCGGCTACCGGCGCAGACGGGCCCCGATAGGGTGTGGCTGACACATCCGCCCCTCATCCGTTGGCAGACTCAGGTGAGTGACCCGAGCTTTCCTGTCTCCGTTCACGACGGTCTCGCCGTGGTCACCACGCCAGCAGAGATCGACATCTCCAACGCGGGCCCGCTGCGCGAGGCGCTGGTGTCGGCCGCCGCGACCGGCCAGCGGGTGATCGTGGTGGACATGTCAGGCACCGAGTACTGCGACTCGACCGGTCTCAACGTGCTGGTCCGCGCGCTCGCAGTCGCCGACCGCGAAGGTGCCGAGCTGCGCCTCGTGATGGGCGGCAGCGGATTGCAGCGGATCATGACCGTCACCGGCGTGGCCGGGATGTTCCGCATTTACGACACGCTGGGGGAGGCCCTGGAGTTGCCTGGCGCTGCCGGCAGTCGCGACGAGCGGCGGCGGCCGGTCAGCCGCTGTGGCCAGTGACAGCGCCAGACGGCGATGACGCTGGCGCCGACGACGGCGTCGGGGACGGGGCTGGCTTGCTGGCTGGGGTCGTGCTCGTGGGCGTGGCAGCGCTCGGTGTCTGGCTGGCGGGAGCCGGGCTCGGCGAGTTGGATCTGACCGGGTGCGGCCGCCTACCCGGCGTGTGTGCGTGCACGCCGCTAGTCGGCGCTGGCAGGAGCCCAGGCGACTGAACCGGCTGCTTGCCCGGCGTCAGCATCAGCGCGATCGCCGCGACGACAATCGCGCCCACCGTGACCAGCCCGCCCGTCGCGGCGCCGCGGACGAACGCCCGCCGGTCCCTGGTTCGCCGCCATTCGGTGGTGCGCCAGCGGCGCATGTCGGGCGGCAGCGCCGCACGCTGCGCGGCCCAGCTGTTGACTGGCGCTGCCGCCAGGCCGGCCGTCGGCGCGATCAGCAGCACCGCCAGCAGCGGGCCGGCCAGCTCGGTCGGCCGGCTGAGCGCGCCCGCGATGCCCGCCACGCCGAACAGCGCGAGGAGGGACTCCGCCCAGTTGGCTCGAAGCGCCTCCCACCACTTGGTGTCCTCGCTGGTCTTGGGGGTGCGGAGGAATGCGGCTTTCCTGGCGAACAGGGCGACCACCGACGCACGGGCCACCACCAGTGACGTGGACTGCCAGATGAAGAACGCACCGATGGCGTCGCGCCAGGAGGCGCCGGTGCTGCGGCGGAGCAGCGCGACGGCGCGGACCAGGCCGAGCAGCACGAGTACCGGCACGGTCGCGACCAGGAACGCGCTGAGCTTGCGGAAAAGCTCTCCGCCGCCGGCGGCCAGGTTCACGGCTCCGGCCAGCAGAAAGACCAGGAACAGCAGCCCGAGCAGGTCGCCGTACCATTGCACGGCGCCGGCCAGGTAGGACCAGCGCTGACCGACGCTCATCCGGTTTTGCGGCGTCGACGTGCCGGGCAGCAGCGAGCGCCAGTGCATGCGCAGGATCTGGATGCCACCGAAGCACCACCGGTACCGCTGCCCTTTGAGCGCCTCGAAGGTCAGTGGCATGATGCCACGGCCCCAGGACTCGTCCACGTGCAGGCCGGACCAGCCCGACCGGAGCAGCCGCAGCGAGAGTTCAGCGTCCTCGGTGATGCACCACTCGTCCCAGCCGCCAAGCTGCTCGAGCGCCACCCGGCGGATGAGCCCCATCGTCCCGGCGAAGATCGCCCCGTCCCGCTCGTTGCGCGACGGCTGCGAGACCGCGAAGAAGTACTGGTACGAGTAGTACAGGCGGCGGTAGTACTTGGATCTCGTCCAGCCCCTGTAGTCCTGCGGCGCCTGGGTGAAGCCCACCCACGGATCGGCGAACAGCGGTGCGCACCGGCGAAGGAAGCCCGGCTGGAGCTGGTAGTCGGAGTCGACGACGCCGATGATCTCGGCCCGCTCGTCGGTGAGTTCGCGCAGTGCGTAATTCAGCGCGCCCGACTTGTAGCCCGGCCAGTTCTGCAGGTGCGCGAACTTCGCTCTGTGCCGCCCGCACCAGGCCTCAAGCGGCCGCCATAGGTCCTCGTCGTCGGTGTTGTCATCGATCACGACGATCTCGTACCGCGGATAGTCGAGCCGGGCCAGCGACCGCAGGGTGTCGAGCACCATGTCAGGCGGCTCGTTGTGCGCGGGCACGTGCAAGCTGACGAACGGCAGTTCGCTGTCGGGCACGCTGCCGGGTGCGGGCCGGCTTGACCGCCTCCGCCAGTGCTCAGAACCGAGGGCGTCGCAGATCTCCCACAGGTAGGCGCACGCGAGCAGCGCGGCGAACACTTCCAGCAGCCAGAGCACGAGCCCGCCGATCGTGCTCGCGACGCCGAGATGACTGTCCAGCGTCCACTGGAGCACGAATGCCAGGTAGACGACGAACAAGAAGATCGCCGATGACCAGCACAGATGCCCGCGCGCGTTCCATCGCCTGGTGACCGGCAGCCACACCAGGCTGGCCAGGAGCAGCCCGGCGGCGGCGTCGATGGCGAGGTGCTCTGAGTCGCCGAGCAGCCGGAGGGCGGCCACCACGATCGCGGCGAGCACGACGGTGCCGCCCACCGTGAAGATCAGTCGCCGGGTGGCGGGCCAGGCACCGGCCGTGCGGCCCCGCCGGCGACCCTGCACGAGCAGCCCCAGCGTCCCGATGGGAGCCGAGATGACCCCGGCAAGAACCAGCGCGGCGAGCACGGCGGGCCTTCCTGTCGCGGACGGAGAGCGTCGTGGCGGCCGCGACGACATCGACGGCGTGCGGCCACGGCCGCCCGTACTGCCCGGTACTCCCGACGATATGCACGGAATGGGGGTTGCCTGACCGCTGCGCGCCTTTGCCGCGGCCGGCTCAGCGGTCGGGCTTCGACCCGGTGAGTGCGTCGGGAACGGGGTCGGCAACGGTCTCGGCCTGCGCAGGGACGCGGCCGCGGCGCCGCGGCGTCCTCGCTGCCTTGCGCGCGTCGATCCAGGAGTCCACGATCGCCCACTGGAGTCGCAGCCAGTCGCGCCGCCGGGCCGCACCGCGCGGCAGCGCCTTCACGGGCTCGTACCACCAGCGGACCACCATCGGCTCGGTCACCGGCACGGCGCGCCAGATCGACATCGGACTCACGAGATCTTCCAGGCCGGTGTGCGCGACCACGGCGACATTCAGGTCGCCGCGGCCGGCGAGACACGCCAGCACCCCGGTTGCGTGCGGCGGCAAGACGTTGGGGTTGCTGGCGGCGTCGGCGGCAGCGCGTCGGCGCCCGGCGCCGGTGAGGCGGGCGATCACCCGGCGGTGCCGCCCGGGCGTCCAGTTCCCGCCCTCGGGGAACAGCAGGATCGCGTCGTCGCGATCCATGTCCCTGGCCATCTCGGTCAGCCGGGTGGTGATCGCGTCCCGGCGGCCGCGGCGGACGAAACAGGACGGCAGCCGGCCGAGCAGCAGGTCCATGCCAGGGTCCCAGCGCAGCCGCTCCGTCAGCACGATGGCCGGTCGGCGGCGGTACCGCGACATCAGCATCTCGACGAGCGCGAACGAGTCGCCCGGTCCGCCGTGCCTGGCCAGCACGAGCAGCGGGTGTCCGGCAATGCGATCCTGATCAGGCGGTTCCTGGACCTCGACGCGGAACCCCAGCAGCCGCCGGGCGGCGCCGAGCAGCAGGGCCAGTGTCCTGCGCAGCAGCGCCTCGTGCGGCCGCGACCAACGTGCCGGATCCCGGCGGCTGGCCAGCGGGTGCCGCAGCCACAGGGCGGCGCAGCGGATGACCAGGCTGGCGTCCAGGACCAGGTACAGCGCGCCGAGGAGGGCGAACCGCAGCAACCGCCGCCGCCGGGTCAGCGGCGCGGCCAGCGCGCTGACGGCCGCCACGAGCAGCAACGCGAGCGCCATCGCGACGGCGACCGGCGGCCAGACCGGATCGATCACGGCACGGCGGATGACCGTGGGCGGGGGTCTCACGCGATGTCCGGCCGGGCGGACAGGTAGTCGGCGGCGGCCTGGTAGCCGCGCTCCATCCGGGCCGCGACCGCCCTGGCGCTGCGATAGCGGATCGATACCAGCGGCATGTTCTCCTCGCCGCTCGGCAGCACGTGCACCCGCACGTCGGCAGGCAGGTCGGCCATCTCCTCGAGGAACCGGTGCCGGCGGGCCAGTTCGAAGGAGGTCAGGCAGACGTCCCACAGCGATCGCGGCGGCTTCAGTGGCTGCTCGATGCGGCCCACGTGCAGCACGTAGATGTCCATGGCGCCGAGGGCGAGCGCCCGGCCGACCGGGATCGAGTGCACGAGCCCGCCGTCGACGAAGTGCTCGCCGTCGATGACCACCGGCGGCAGCAGGGCGGGCACGGCGGCCGACGCCATGACTGCCTCGGTCAGGCTGCCGCTGAAGAACCAGTGCGCCCTGGCGCTCTCGATGCTCGCGGCGACGCACTGGAAGTCGACCGCGAGCTCTGCGAACGTCGCCGGGAGGTGGGCGCTCAGCAGCTTGCGCAGCGGTGCAGGCGAGTACAGGTGCGTCCGGTACCTCGCGAGCGTGCCAGCGCGGGCCAGCACGTTGTCGTTGAACATCCCGGCCTCGGCCAGCGAGGCCCACAGTCCGGCCAGGTTCTCCACTCCCGCGATGCTCGGCTCAGCGGCGATAGCCGCGCCGTTGATGGCCCCGACGCTCGTGCCCACCACCAGTCCGGGCCGGATGCCCGATTCGACCAGCGCTCGCAGCATGCCGACCTGGGTAGCGCCGAACACGCCACCACCGCCGAGCACGATGGCAGGCTTACTCGCCGCTATTGCCAGCCCCATCGTCTCCGCCGGTCCGGCCCGCCAGCTTCCGGCGGGAGAGCTTCCCATCAGGCCCGGTGCCTAAACGGCCGCCGCTACCCGGCCGGCCGCGTTCCGGCACGCAGCGCCAGCATCGTCAGGTCGTCGCGCAGGATGCCGTCACAGAAACCCAGCACGAGTGTGCGCATGTCGGAGACGACGTCCGCGGCGCGCCGCCCGGCCAGTTGGGCGAGGCTATCGGTGAGTTTCTCTTCGAGATAGGTCGCCTCAGGGCTGCGGGCATCGGCCAGCCCGTCGGTGTAGAAGAACAGCAGGTCACCGGCGGACAGCTGCAGCTCGCGGCTGGCGGGCTCGGGATCGGCGAAGATGCCGAGCGGCACGCCGCCGCCGGGCAGCAGCTGAGCCCGGCCGTCGGGCTTGATCAGGACCGGGCCGGGGTGCCCGGCGCTGGCTAGCACGATGTGCAGCACGCCGTCACGCCAGCTCAGGTGCGCTGCGCTGGCGGTCACGAACCGCCCGCCGAACTCCTCGGCGAGCATGATCTCGTTCGTGCCGCGGAGCACCCGAACCGGATCCGGGTCCGAGTGCGCGAGCACCCTGATGGCGTGCCTCGCGGCGGCGGTGGCGGCGGCGCCGTCCTCGCCCTTGCCGCAGACATCGCCGATGGCCACACCCCAGCCTCCGGGCGTCGGGTAGACGTCGTAGAAGTCGCCCCCGACCTCACGCCCGCGGGTAGGCGCGAGGTGCGCGGACGCGATCTCGACACCGGGCACCGACTTCAGCACTGGCGGCAGCAGGCTGGCCCGCAGCGCGTCGGCTGCCTCGGTCCGCTGGTGGAGGGTCCGCCTGGCAGAGATGGCACGGCCGAGCAGCGCCCCGACCTCTTCGGCGAGGGCGGCGTCGGCGATGCCAAACTGTCCGTCGTCGGCCCGCCTGATCAGGGTCAGCACGCCATGCCCGGTGGAGCCGTCGGTCATCGGCACGGACACCAGGCTGGCCGCATCGAGCAACGTCATGAGCGGCAGACCGTCCGGGGCAGCTCCGAGCGCGAGGCCGTCGTCGACGTGGCTGAGCAGCAGCGCCTGCCCGGACCTGGCCACCTGGTCAGGTACGGAGCCGGCGGCGGGATGTGCTGCCGCCGCGACCTGGGCCAGGCCGGCCGACTCCGGGTCGTCGGGACCGGCCACGTAGTGCCGCCTCAGCTCGCCGCGGCGGCGAAGGTCAACGATCGCCCAGGTAGCCAGCGCGCCGGCCAGCAGTCGGGCCGACCGCTGCAGCAGCACGGACTCGCTCACCGTCGTGGCCTCAAGCAGCAGCCTCGCGGCATCGGCCAGCAGGTCGAGGCGACGGACGGACGCCGCCACCTCCGTTATCTCCTCATCAGCCGTGTCGGCAGTCCGCCGACGGTCAGTCCGCCGACGGTCAGCCCGGCTGGGCCTGGCAGCCTCCAGGGCGACCGCCACCAGCAGCCGGTCCGCCTCGCCTCGTACGGTCAGCGGCTGGATGAGCAGCTCGGACGGCACGACGCCAGCGCTGCCGAGCACGCCGCACGAAACCTGCCCGCCCTCGCCGGTGCGCATGGCGGCAGCGAGCTTCGACCGGAGTACTGCCCTGGCGGCCGGCGCGACGAGCGCGGCGAGCGGCCGGCCGGTCGCGTAGCCGGTTCCGGCGCCGAGCAGCTCACCGGCGGCGGCGTTGGCGCGCAGCACCGTGCCATCCCGATCGACCACGTACAGCGGCATCGGGGTGGCAGTGAAGACCGCGTGCAAGAGCTTGCGGTCGTGGTGCCCGCCGGTCGCCGCCAGGCCGTCCGCACCGACCTCGGCCGCGCCGTCAGCGCTGTCGAGCACGGCAACGGCCGCGTCAAGCTCCGCCAGCGCGGCATCCAGGAGGAGCGCAGCCTCCGCGCGCGGCAGCCGGGCCGCCTGCCGCAGCCCGGCAGCCCGAGATCGCAGGTCGGCTATGTCCGCGTGTGCCGGGGATGGGCTGGGTGCCGTTGCCCTGAGCTTTTCCGCATGATCGGCGTTCATCCTGCCGATAAGCGTAATGGCGCAGGCGCCGTCCGACACCGTCGTCAGGTCCCGCCGGACCGCTTGGCGGCCGGTGGCTCGGCCAGGCGGGCCAGCCGGGTCAGGGCGTCGCCCTTACCGGCTGCCGAGCCGGCCGCGGCCGAGCCAGGCCGCGGCTCGCGCGCGCGGCCAGCCGGGTTGGTG